>CAINTU010000194.1 GCA_903853515.1 uncultured Micrococcales bacterium
CTCAACCTATAGGTGAATGTCGGGCCCGCTGATAAACTATTAGAGAGTCAAGACGGCAGGTTTGCTGGTCTTCGGTGGCAGATTTTGGGCCTGAAATCCCAATTTTTTCTACTGTTGGCCAGAGCATTCCTCGAATGACCTCGAGAAACAATCTCGAAAAATCACCAAAGGCAGACTTATCTGTCGAGTTGGCTCAAGCGCGCTATGCGCATCCAAGGTATGAAACCCCCACGGATGCCTTGCCTAATCGGGCACGTGTTTTTAGAAGATAAAAGAGGAGGGACCATGGAAGGTCCAGAAATCAAAGCAACAGAAGTAATCATCGACAACGGCAAACACGGCAAGCGCGTTATTCGCTTCGAAACCGGTCGTTTGGCACAGCAGGCACAAGGTGCAGCTGCCGTTTATATCGACGAAGAGACCATGCTGTTCTCGGCAACAACTGCGAGCAAGCAGCCTAAAGATCAGTTCGACTTTTTTCCGCTAACCATCGACGTTGAAGAGCGCATGTATGCGGCCGGACGAATCCCAGGATCGTTCTTTAGACGCGAAGGTCGCCCATCGACAGAAGCAATTTTGGCCTGTCGTCTAATCGACCGACCATTGCGCCCATCTTTCCCAGACGGTTTGCGCAACGAAATTCAGGTTGTTGTTACCGTTTGGGCAATCGCACCTGACGAACTTTATGACGTAGTGGCTATCAACGCGGCCTCGATGTCGACTCAGCTTGCCGGCCTGCCATTCAGCGGCCCAATCGGTGGCGTGCGTGTTGCACTCATTGATGGCGACTGGGTAGCTTTTCCTAAGCACTCGCAGCTAGAGCGCGCCGTCTTCAACATGGTTGTTGCTGGCCGCGTAGTCATCGAGAACGGCAAAGAAGACGTTGCCATCATGATGGTTGAGGCAGAAGCGCCAGAGAACTCATGGAACCTAATCAAGCACGAAGGCGCGGTTGCACCTAGTGAATCAGTGGTTGCACAGGGCCTAGAGGCGGCAAAGCCTTTCATCGCGCAGTTGGTAAAGGCTCAGGCTGAACTTGCTGCTGTGGCAGCAAAGCCAACCGCTGACTACCCGCTATACCCGCCTTACAGCGATGAAGTATTCGATGCAGTTGCTAAGTTGGCTGAAGCCGAGTTGGGCCGCATCTATTTGATCGCCGACAAGCAAGAGCGTCAGAACGCTGACGACGCGCTAAAGGCTTCGGTCAAAGCAGAACTTGAGACCACTTTGGCTCCAGAACTTTTGGGTCAGGTTTCGGCCGCCTATAAGTCGGTAACAAAGAAGGTTGTGCGCACCCGCGTTCTAAAAGAGGGCGTGCGCATCGACGGCCGTGGCAAGCGCGACATTCGCAAGATTGACGCAGAAGTCGCTGTAATTCCACGCGTGCACGGTTCGGCAATCTTCCAGCGCGGTGAGACCCAGATCCTTGGTGTCACCACACTGAACATGCTCAAGATGGAACAGCAGATTGACTCGCTGAGCCCAGTAACTGTCAAGCGCTACATGCACAACTACAACTTCCCACCATATTCAACTGGTGAAGTTGGTCGTGTTGGCACACCCAAGCGCCGCGAAATCGGCCACGGTGCGCTTGCAGAGCGTGCATTGGTTCCAGTGTTGCCTAGCCGCGAAGAGTTCCCGTATGCAATTCGTCAGGTTTCTGAAGCTCTGGGTTCCAACGGTTCAACCTCGATGGGTTCTGTCTGTGCTTCGACACTTTCGCTACTAAACGCTGGTGTGCCTTTGCGCGCACACGTCGCAGGTATCGCAATGGGTCTGATCAGCGACACCATCGATGGTAAGACTGAATATGCAGCTATCACCGACATCCTTGGTGCGGAAGATGCGCTTGGCGACATGGACTTCAAGGTTGCCGGAACATCTGAATTCATCACTGCAATTCAGCTCGACACCAAGCTCGACGGTATTCCTTCAGATGTTTTGGCCGGCGCTTTGGGCCAGGCAAAAGAGGCTCGTCAGACGATCCTCGACATCATGAAAGATGCAATCGACACCCCAGACGAGTTGTCACCTTATGCACCTCGCATCATCACCGTCAAGATTCCTGTTGACAAGATCGGTGAGGTCATTGGCCCTAAGGGCAAGATGATCAACCAGATTCAAGACGAAACAGGCGCTGACATCTCGATTGATGATGATGGCACCGTGTTCATTGGTGCAACCGATGGCCCTGCGGCCGAGGCTGCTCGTGCGGCAATCAACGCGATTGCTAACCCGCACGTGCCAGAAATCGGCGAGCGCTTCTTGGGTACCGTTGTGAAACTCGCCACCTTTGGTGCGTTCATTTCGCTGGTACCGGGCAAGGATGGTCTGTTGCACATCTCTGAGCTTCGCAAGCTAGCTAACGGCAAGCGCGTTGAGAACGTCGAAGATGTTCTTTCGGTTGGCCAGAAGGTTCAGGTTGCGATCAGCAAGATTGATGATCGTGGCAAGCTTTCGCTTGAGCCAGTGGTTGAAGGCGAAACAGTCGCTTCAACTGAAGACTCAGACGAAGAATAGGCATAACTCGTGGTTGCGCTACATTTCGATTTAGATCAACCCGAACTTGAGTTCACCGCTTCGGGAGGCAGTGTGGTTCGCCGCACTGTTCTTCCGAGCGGTGTTCGCGTTTTAACCGAAGTCATGCCGGGTGCAGCTAGCGCCAGCGTGGCTTTTTCTGTGGCGGTGGGCTCGCGTGATGAGACCGATGGCCACCACGGTTCGACACATTTTCTTGAACATCTTTTGTTCAAGGGCACCAAAAAGCGCACTGCACTAGATATCGCAGTTGCGTTTGATTCGGTCGGGGGTTCTTCAAACGCAGCGACCGGCAAAGAACACACCAGCTACTATGCTCGCGTGCAAGACACCGCGGTGCCACTGGCCATCGAAGTTATCGGCGACATGTTGACCTCGTCGCTTATTGACCCGGTCGAATTCGAAAACGAACGCACAGTAATTCTCGAAGAACTTGCCATGAACGACGATGACCCACAAGATGTGGTTCACGAAGAATTCTTCGCGGCTGTTCTAGGAGCCCACGAACTTGGCCGTCCGATTGGCGGCACGCCAGATACCATCAAAGCGGTTAGCCGCGAGGCTGTTTGGCAGCACTACCAGGCAAACTATCGCCCTCAAGATTTGGTGGTTACAGCTGCTGGTGGCGTCGGCCACGACGAGCTGGTTCGGCTAGTTGAGATTTCGCTTAGCGAAGCGGGCTGGGATTTATCTAAAGCGTCAAAGCCGAGGGCATGGCGCGATCGCCAGGTCGCCCAGATAACTCGTGGCACTGAAGTCAAGGTGATCAATCGCCCGACAGCCCAGGCAAACATAGTGATTGGTATGCCAGGTTTGATTGCTGGCGATGATCGCCGTTATGCGATGGCTATTTTGAATACCGTGCTCGGTGGGGGAATGTCATCGAGACTTTTTCAAGAGATTCGTGAAAAACGTGGATTGGCTTATTCGGTCTATTCGTTCAACCAGGGTTACAGCGATGCCGCTGCCTTCGGCCTCTATGCCGGTTGTTCACCGGCTAAGTCGCAAGAGGTCATCAAACTTATGCTCGATGAACTTGACAAGGTTGCTCAATATGGCATCACTCCGGCAGAACTTGATCTTGCCAAGGGCAACATCTCTGGTGGCCTAGCGCTCAAGTTTGAATCAACGCAAGCTCGCATGTCGCGCCTAGCTGGCGCAGAACTAACCGACGGCGAGTTCCTCGATTTAGAAGCCTCGCTGGCAAACTACAGGTCTGTCGAGCTCGAGCACATCCAAGCGCTTGCAGGTGAGCTATTGACTCGCGAGAAATCATTCGTTGCCGTTGGCGACCTCAAGAAAAACTTGTTCGATAAGTTTGTTTCATGACAATCAAAGTTGCAGTTGTGGGCGCAACTGGGCGCATGGGCAAACTAGCCATAGACCTAATTGAAGGCGCGCAAGATTTCAGCCTGCACGCGGCTCTCGATAGCAAATCAGAGTTATCGCAGATGCTGGGTGCCGACGTTGTTTTCGATGTCACCAATCCTGATGTCAGCGGTGAAGTGGTTGCGTTCGCGATCAACAACGGGCTTAAGATTTTGGTTGGCACCAGCGGTTATTCGGCCGCCAAGTTGGCCACTTTGCAGCATCAGCTCGATGCAGCGGCGCCTACTTCGGCTGCGGTCGTGGTTGTTCCTAATTTTTCGGTCGGCAGCATGCTTGCCACTAAGTTTGCGGTTTTGGCCAGCGAGTTTTTCGATTCGATCGAGATCATCGAGGCGCATCACGCGGGCAAGGTTGATTCGCCCTCTGGCACGGCGGTGCGTACCGCTGAGCTGATTGGTGATGCTCGCACAGCCGCCGGCAAGAGTGCGCCTGTCGTTGTTGGTCTTGGCCAGCAGGCTCGTGGCCAGATGGTCTCTGGCGTTCCTATTCATTCGCTGCGCCTTGCTGGTGTTTCGGCGAGCCAAGATGTGGTTTTGGGCGGCGAGAGTGAGGTTTTGACCATCAGTCACGCAACCTCTAGCGTTCAGGCTTATTCGAAGGGTATTTTGCTCGCGCTTAGATACTCAGCCTCTGCCTCTGGCCTAACCGTTGGCCTTGACAAATTGATTGGTTAGCGGGGGTTTTATGGGTTCAGCAAAACTTGGTGCAATTGTGATGTCGGCTTTGGTTGTTATGTATTTGGCTCTGCTTGGCCAATACGGCGTGTTGTTTTTGCAGCAGCCGAATGCCGTTTCTAAAGTGATGGGAATTGCGATTCTGGTGTTGCCTTGCTTTGGCGCTTGGGGCATCTATATCGAACTTCGTTTTGGCCTGCGCATCGAAAGACTGGCTAGACGCTTAGAGGCAGAGGGCAATTGGCCTCGCTTTGAATTCGGCACCTATGCCAGCGGTCGGGCAATCAAAAAAGAGGCTGAGGCCGTGTTCGACAAATATCGCGAGCAAGCACAGGCTTCACCTGATGATTGGCGCAGCTGGTTCACTCTCGGTCTTGCCTATGACGCCACTGGCGATCGCCGCAGGGCACGCGCGGCGATGCGCAAATCCTTGGTGTTGGCTCAGACCAATCGTTAAGCAGAGAACTAACGGTTAGTTGCGGCTTGAAAGTCTGCGCAACACTAAATAGAGCTGACAGCCAAGGCATAGGTTGAATGCAGCATTTAAAAACGCCGCTATGAACGCGGCAACTGCAGCGAACAAAATACCTGAGGTGACACCACCGAAATATAGGGTTAGCCCGATCAGAGTCACAAATAATCCGACACCTTGAGCAAACTGTGGCGGCTTCGAATCTTCAAGATAGCTTGGTGGCTTCAAGCGTGGGCGTATTAGTTTGCGAAAGATGAAAGCGTATGGCGTGCGGCTCGTGCCTAGCACCGCGCCTAGGGCAAAAAGAAATGCCAGAACTTCAAACAATATGAGTGCGGCCGGCAGGCTCGCGCTATCAAGTGACAGCCAAATCACGACCAACAGCAAAACGCTGGTTATGGTTGCGCCAAATCGCGGACCCCTTGGGTCGATCTCGCTTTTTTTATTTGTTGTCATGTCTCGGTTCTTTCTTGATTTCGGTTGTTCTAAATGGCATAAGAGTGTGAAGCGCCGACTGCTAGGTCATCTAACAACTTGGTGAGTGCCAAAAGCTTTGGGGCACCGCCAATTCGAGCAACAAGGTTCGAGCGAGAGTTCAAAACAAAAGTCGTTGGCGTCTGCAGCACATGAAATCGCACGGCAAGGTCGTTCCGATTGGTTAGATCGATTTTTATTAGTTTTGCCCATGGTCTTGTGGCGAGAAGCTCTAGATATGCTCGTTCAACACCCGGGCAGGTCGCACAAAAATCGGTGCTAAAAAGAAACAGGGTGGCAGATTCGCCAAGGCCACGAAACGACCCGGTCGGCAAACCAAGCGTCGATAAGTCAATTTGTTCAGCCGAACCGCTTTGACGCACGCGTCCGCGCAAAATCAGCCAAACCGCGCCAGCCAAGACTGCCGCGGTCAACACGATACCTATGACCATGAGGCGAGTTGCGAACGACATACATTCAAGGTTAAAGGCATGCAAGCCACACCGAAAACCACTGTTGCCGATTCTTACGTGCCTCGCGATTGTAGGCTAGTGGCGTGTCAGAGATTATTTTTAGAAGCGACGTGACCGTCGAGCTTGTTCGATCAAACGCATCAGACAGCGACGTTTTGTTCGCTGCGCGCGTTTCAACTCAGGGCGAGCAAACCCTTGAGAGCGCCCTTGCGCATCAAGACGCCTCTGAAGAAGACAAGCGCAGTCGCGGACTCATCAACTATCTAATGCGCGACCGTCACGGTTCGCCATTTGAACACAACTCCATGACCTTTTATGTGCAGGCGCCTATCTTTGTGTTCCGCGAGTTTATGCGCCACCGCATCGCGAGTTATAACGAAGAATCGGGCCGATACAAAGAGCTAAGCCCAGTGTTTTATGTTCCGGCACCTGAGCGCAACCTCGTGCAGGTTGGCAAGACCGGGCACTACGAATTCTTGCCAGGCAGCGCAGAGCAGATCGCTCTTGTCGAGCAAGAGTCGCGCACAGCCAGCATCCATGCATATGAAAGTTATAAGCGAATGCTCGAAGCCGGTGTGGCGCGCGAAGTTGCCCGCATTGTGTTGCCTCTCAATATTTATTCGAGCATGTATGTGACTATGAACGCTCGAGCGCTGATGAACTTTTTGAGCCTGCGCACTAAGCGCGAAGGAACCCATTTTCCATCGTTCCCACAACGAGAAATCGAAATGTGTGCAGAAAAGATGGAAGACTTCTGGGCCGAACTGATGCCGTATACCTTCGATTCATTCAACGCCAACGGCCGAGTCGCTCCATAGCCCGCGAGCGCTAATCTTGAACCTATGTCGATGAATCATAAAGAGCTGTTTGGCCAGATGCTGGTTGCACTGGTCACGCCAATGACGGCTGAAGGTGAAGTTGACTGGGATGCCACTGAAAAGCATCTTGACTATGTGATTTCAAACGGCGCAAACGGAGTCGTGGTTACCGGCACAACCGGTGAGACCAGCACGCTAACAGATGCCGAAAAAATCAAGCTCGTTGAAGTTGGCAAATCAGTTGCTGCCGGCCGTGCCAAAATCATCACCGGCGGTGGCTCTAACGAAACCGCTCACGCCATGCAGCTTTATAAGGCGAGCGAAAAAGCTGGCGCCGATGGCGTAATGATCGTGACTCCCTATTACAACAAGCCGACTCAGGCCGGCGTCTTGACCCACTTTAGGCTGATTGCCGATGCCACCGACCTGCCCGTCATTCTTTATGACATTCCTGGGCGAGCAGGCATCCCGATTGCTTTCGAAACGATTCTTCGCGCGGCAAAGCACCCGAATATCGTGGCAATCAAAGATGCCAAGGGCGATTTTGCGCAGGCCAGTCGAGTTATGAACGAAACCGATCTGCTCTATTTCTCGGGCGACGACAGCAACGTGTTGCCTCACCTTGCCATCGGTGCAACCGGACTCATTGGTGTGACCGCCAACCTAGCACCTCGGGCATATCGCGACATGATCGACGCCACAAATAACAATGACTTTGCAGCTGCACTAAAGATTCACGGTGCCCTAGAGCCACTTGTTCGCGCTGCCATGACACACGTGCCCGGCACAGTGGCGGCAAAATACATTTTGCACGGCCTAGGCCAGATTGGTTCGCCGCGAGTGCGACTGCCACTTGTTGGGCCAGAAGAAACAGAAGCTGCCCGCATCGAAGCCGACATCGACAAAGTCGGCGTAATCCCAGGTTTGAATTTTGAAAACTTTAGACCAGACCGCAATGCAGCAGCCGGTGGCGCGCTGCCAAAGGTGGCTGGCACGACCCGATAGGGGCACCAAAATGGTTACAACGTTACCCGCACCACCCAAGCTAAAATCAGGCACTTTGCGAATCATTCCGCTCGGTGGCATCGGTGAAATCGGTCGAAACATGACCGTTTTTGAAATCGACGGCAAAATTTTAATCGTCGACTGCGGCGTGCTTTTCCCAGAAGAGCACCAGCCCGGTGTCGACGTGATTCTGCCTGACTTCAACTATCTAAACGATCGCATGCAAGACATTGTCGGAATGGTTTTGACTCACGGCCACGAAGACCACATCGGTGGTGTGCCATACCTGTTGAAGCGTCGAGAAGATATCAAACTTTTCGGTTCTGCACTGACGCTTGCCTTTGTCGACGCCAAACTCAAAGAGCACCGCATTTCATCAAACCAACTTGTTGTCGCTGAGGGCGATAAATTGTCGATTGGCGGTTTTGACCTAGAGTTTGTCGCCGTCAACCACTCGATTCCCGACGCACTCGCGGTAGTGATTCGCACCACAGGTGGATCTGTTTTGCACACCGGCGATTTCAAGATGGATCAGATTCCACTAGATGGCAGACTCACCGACCTGCGTGCTTTTGCTCGAATTGGCGAGGCCGGCCTTGATCTTTTCATGTGTGACTCGACTAACGCCGACGTGCCTGGCTTCACGCCGCTCGAAAAAGATATCGGTCCGGTAATCGAAAACATTATTTCGCGAACCACGGGGCGAGTTATTGTCGCAAGCTTCTCGTCGCACGTGCATCGTGTGCAACAGGTGATCGATGCGGCAGCCGCCAACAACCGCAAGGTAGCGCTCGTTGGTCGCTCAATGGTTCGCAACATGCAGATCGCACAGACCATGGGTTACCTAAATGCGCCTGACGATATTTTTATCGAATACAAAGACGCCCTAACTTTGCCGCCTCAGCATATCGTCTTTATGTGCACAGGCTCACAGGGCGAGCCGATGGCAGTGCTTGCGCGCATGGCTAACCTCGAGCACGAGATAGCTGTGGGCGAGGGCGATACCGTAATCCTTGCCTCTTCTTTGATTCCTGGCAACGAGAACGCTGTTTATCGCGTAATCGATTCGCTCACCAAACTTGGCGCTAACGTGGTGCACAAAGGCAATGCCAAAGTGCACGTATCTGGCCACGCGGCTGCCGGCGAGTTGCTTTATTGCTACAACATTTTGAAGCCTAAGAACGTTATGCCTGTGCACGGTGAATACCGCCACTTGATTGCTAACGGCAAACTGGCAGAGCAAACCGGCGTGCTTCATGAGCGAGTGCTTTTAACCGAGGATGGCTGGGTTGTCGACCTGCGCGATTCTCGAGCCGAAATCGTCGGCGCGGTCGAGTGCGGTCTGCTCTATGTTGATGGTAAAACCATCGGAAAAATCACTGACGATGATTTGCAAGATCGACGAATTCTCGCCCAAGAGGGTTTCATTTCGATCTTCGCAGTTATTGATGCTGCAACCGGACGCATAAAAGTCGGCCCAGAGATTCGTGCCCGAGCATATGCCGAAGACGACCACGTTTTTGACGATGTGAAACCTTTGATTGAGCGCGCTTTAGCCGAGGCGGCCAGTGAGGGACTGCGCGACACCTATGCTCTGCAGCAGGTGATTAGGCGCACAATCGGCACCTGGGTCAACAAGGCCCATCGCCGTCGCCCAATGATCATTCCGGTGGTCATCGAAGGCTAAACACCAGCGGTTGCTCTGCCGCTGTGAGGCTATAAGGCAGCCTGGGATGCAGGTTTTACCCGCCCTGCCTGATCGTTTACCACCCTGCCTCATCTGTAACCTGCCCGGCCTGATCGGTGACCCGCCCTGCCTGCCCCGTAATGACGGGGGTGGCTGTTATTTTTGAGCCATGGCTACGCGCAAACCAACAGCGCGACCTGCTGCTCGTCGCCCTGCGGCTGCGAGACCGGTCGCTAAAAGAACTCCCAAGGCTCAATCTAAGAGCCGTGGCGCGCTTTTGCGCGGCCTAATTTATGTATATCTGTTTTGTGCCAGCATGGTGGGCTGGTTGGCAAGGTCACTAGCGAGTGAAAAAATCGCAAAAGAAGACCGCCGCGATGGCTCGCCGTTTGCTTTGTTTTTGCTGGGTGTTGCCGGCATCATAGACACCTGGTTTTTGACCAAAAACCAAATTTGCGTGACTCTCAACCAATACACCTTTGGCTTGCTTTTCGGTCAGCTTGCATTTGGGTTGCCTGTCGTGCTGATCTTTTTTGCCTTTTATCTAATGCGCCACCCATCGACAGTTCGTGATAACACTCGAGTTGGGCTCGGACTATTCGTGCTTTTGGTGAGCATCGCAGGTTTGTACCACCTCGGCTTGGCAATGCCGAAACCAGAATCGGGTGTCGCGGCCTTGGCTAGTGCTGGTGGATTGTTTGGCTGGCTCATAAACGCAATGTTTCTCTCATCGCTTGGCCTTTGGGGCTCTGGCACGATAGTGGCGCTCGTCGCGCTCTCATCACTTCTGATAATGACCAAGACCGCGCCGCATAAGATTTTGCCTCGGCTTCGCCAGTTTTATGTGCACTTATTCGGCGATCACAAACCAGCCGAAAAGCCTATTGTGAGCGAAGAACTAAACGACGCCTACGACGGCACCAAAGTGCCGTGGTGGCGAAAGCCAAAGGGTGAAGAGGTTGAAGCCTATGAAACCCCGGTGGCAGTCGATGCGCCGACTGTCTCAATCGAAGACATCTTTGGTGAAACACCCTCAGCGGCAACAACCTCGGTCGACAGTGCACCTAGTCAAAGCTTGACCGAGCCAATCGACATTGCAGACCTTGTGCAAACCGGCGGCACCACAATCATTGATGAACACAGTGCGGCGGCCGCACAAAGCGAAACACAGGCGGCCGAGAAAGGTCAAGCCGGCTCGCAGAGGCCAAAGCGCAATTACGTTTTGCCGCCGACAACCATCTTGGTGCCAGGCACACCGCCAAAGGCCAAAAGCGCTGCGAACGATGCCATTGTCGCCTCGCTCACTACGGTTTTCAAAGAATTCGGCGTAGCGGCCACGGTCAGTGGTTTTCAGCGCGGTCCAACAGTCACACGCTATGAGGTAGAACTTGACGCCGGTGTGAAAGTCGAAGCGGTAACCAGACTGGCGGGCAACATTTCTTATGCGGTCGCCTCGAACGAGGTTCGAATCCTTGCACCAATTCCTGGCAAGTCAGCCATCGGCATCGAGATTCCAAACCTTGATCGCGAGACAGTTTCGCTCGGTGATGTTTTGAAATCTAACGTTGCAAAGCAAAGCCTTCATCCACTTACCATCGGCGTCGGCAAAGACGTCGAAGGTGGCTATGTCGTTGCCAATCTTGCAAAGATGCCGCACCTTCTGGTTGCAGGTGCAACCGGTGCCGGAAAGTCTGCGTTTGTGAACTCGATGATTGCATCGATTTTGATGCGCACCAAGCCTGCCGAGGTTCGAATGGTGCTGATTGACCCGAAGCGGGTTGAGTTGACGGTTTATCAAGGTGTGCCGCATTTGATTACGCCAATCATTACGAACGCCAAGAAGGCGTCAGAAGCTTTGCAGTGGGTCGTAAAAGAGATGGACATGCGTTATGACGATCTCGCGTCATTCGGGTTCAAGCACATTGACGATTTCAACCGAGCAATTGTGGCCGGCACGGTCAAGGTGCCCGAGGGTTCGAAGCGTGTGCTGCAGCCGTATCCATATTTGCTTGTAGTCGTTGACGAGCTGGCAGATTTGATGATTGTTGCACCTCGCGAAGTTGAAGACTCTATCGTGCGCATCACCCAGCTAGCCCGCGCATCGGGTATTCATCTGGTGCTCGCAACCCAGCGGCCTTCGGTCGATGTGGTTACCGGATTGATCAAAGCAAACGTGCCTTCGCGCCTTGCTTTCTCGGTGAGTTCGATTACAGACTCGCGCGTTATTCTCGACCAAACCGGCGCCGAAAAGCTAATTGGTCAGGGCGATGCGCTGTTTGCGCCAAGCGGCACCAACAAGCCCATGCGCGTTCAAGGTGCCTGGGTTACCGAGAGCGAACTCGAGGCAATCGTTGGGCACGTCAAATCTCAAATGGATCCCGAGTATCGCGCCGATGTTGCCGAGGTAGTGCCAAAAGCCGTTGTCGACGCAGACATCGGTAATGACCTAGAAGTTCTGCTGCAGGCTGCCGAGTTGATTATCAACTCGCAGTTCGGTTCAACATCGATGTTGCAGCGAAAGCTTCGCGTTGGCTTTGCCAAGGCGGGCCGACTGATGGATCTTCTCGAATCGCGCAACATTGTGGGCCCGAGCGAAGGCTCAAAAGCTCGCGAGGTGATGGTTCGCCCCGAAGATCTTGCCACGGTGCTCGCTAGCCTTCGAGGCGAACCCGGTTCGAAAGCCAGCGCGCAAGTCTCAGCAGCTGCAGCGGCAATCGATGGCTCAAATTTGGCTGCCGGTGATTTCGATGATTTCGTGCCAAAGGCAAACGAAGATGACGACGACGGCAACGAAGACGCCTGGCAGCTAACCGGTCGCGACTAGTGTCTGAATCAAAGAAGCCATCGGCCGACAAATTACCGGGCAATCTAAATCTTCCAAACTTGATTACGATTCTGCGTATTTTGTTAGTGCCCTTTTTATTGGCTTTGATTTGGCAGGCATTTAATTCTGATGCCACTACGCGTTGGCTTGCTGTGGCATTTTTTATCGTGATTGCGGCGACTGACGGTGTCGACGGAGCAATCGCGCGCAAACGCGGGTTGATAACAAATCTTGGCAAAATACTAGATCCAGTTGCCGACAAGGTGCTAACCGGCGGCACCTTGATTCTGCTTAGTGCGTTGGGCGCTGTTGAATGGTGGATTACCTTGGCGATCATAATTCGCGAACTGATAGTCACAGTTCACAGATTGATGGTTGTAAAAAACCGGGTGATTGCGGCCGCAAATGCCGGCAAACTCAAAACCATAATGCAATTGATTGCCATCGGTTTTTGCATATCACCGCTTGATCAATTTTTCGACTATCGGGTGTTCAACTTGAACTATGCACTTGTTTTAGTTGCTTTGGCGTTGACTTACTACAGCGCTCTGGATTATTTCATCAAGGCCGGAAAGGCTAAATAGTCATGTCAGCTGAGCTCGCTCTAGAAAAACTCAAGGCTAAAAAGCTTAAATTAGCATTTGGTGAGTCGCTGACCGGCGGATTATTGTGTGCCGAGTTCGTTGCTGTGCCAGGTGCGAGTGATGCAGTGCTCGGGGCAATTGTGGCCTATCAAACCCGGCTTAAATCTGCCCTTTTAGGCGTAAGCAGCGAGCTGTTAGCAGAACGCGGAGCGGTTGACCCAGAAGTAGCCTTGCAAATGGCAGAAGGGGCACGTTCTCGACTATCTTCAAAGCTTCTAATCGACATCGATTCGGCTGTCGGCATCTCAACCACGGGCGTTGCAGGGCCAGATACCCAAGATGGCAAACCAGTCGGCTTGGTCTATGTTGGCATCAGTGGGCCAAAAGGCATGAAGGTCTTTAGTCACGAATTTAGCGGCGACCGGTCGAGCATAAGAGCGCAAAGCGTTCAGGCGGCAGTAGCGGATTTGCTGGAATACCTAGGGGTCTAGGCCTGTTTATAAATCTGAAGACGTACCAGCGGCTTTCGATAGACTCAGCAAACATTCAGCAATATTGGGGTTTGTTGTCAGAGGTTGCAGGTAAGTTATTTTTACGGGTCAGAAAGGCGAGAGCCCTTTGGATTCTCGCACCTTGATTTTCAAAACCTTTGAAAGGGGGTTGCACTATGGCTCTAGTTCGTCAAGAAATCGGCGACGTCCTTCGCGTATTGCGCCAGCAAAAGGGTCGCACTCTGCGCCAAATCTCTTCTCGCGCCTCGGTAGCCTTGGGCTACCTAAGCGAAGTTGAGCGCGGCCAAAAAGAGGTTTCTTCAGAGATCCTTGCCTCGGTTGCCTATGCACTCGATGTTCCCGTTTCAAAAATCATGCGTTTGGTTGCCGAGCGCCTAGAGGCCGTCGAGTCGATTCACCTCGCGCACACCAACTTTGCAGACGAGACCGTATTCATTCCTGACACAGTGCCTGCCGACCTGGTTTCAAGCTTTGACTCTGAACTCGCCGGCAGCCTTTAGCCGAACTTCGGCTCGGGTTTCAATTCCAGTTTCAATTTCAGTTCAAGCCTGAGGTCAAAGCGTGCGCCTTAGCGATTTTCACACCAAAATGAACGACGAGTTTGGCGCATCGTTTTCAGGCTTGCTGCTAAAAGACTTAGTGCTTTTAGAGCTAGCTGATCAAACTGGCCAGGCTGCGTTGGCTAACGGCGTTGATCCAAAAGAGGTTTGGTTGGCCATTTGCAAAGCCCAAGGGGTGCCTCCTGAGCGCTGGCAAGGTTTGAACAAAAAGACGAAAAAGCAACACGCCGACGAATAATTATTCGAAATCTTGTTCGAATATTGCTAGAGTGCTTTTAGGCAAGTTTTAGATTACTTATCAACAGATTTGCCGCCCACCACTAGCAATCACTGGTTCCCTCGTAGTGTCGTGTCAACATAAATGAACGGCGCCGAAGGCGCAGAAAATGAGGATTAGAAATGCCATCAGCAGCAGATCGCGACAAGGCCCTAGACACTGCGCTTGCTCAAATTGATCGCCAATTCGGCAAAGGTTCAATCATGCGTCTAGGTTCAGACGAGCGAGCTCCAGTTGAAGTCATCCCAACCGGCTCGATTGCCCTTGACGTTGCTCTTGGCATTGGCGGGTTGCCTAAAGGCCGAATTGTTGAAATCTATGGCCCAGAATCTTCGGGTAAGACGACAGTGGCTTTGCACGCCATCGCAAACGCGCAGCGCGCCGGCGGTGTGGCAGTTTTTATCGATGCAGAACATGCACTTGACCCTGAATACGCGAAGGCATTGGGCGTCGACATTGACGCTTTGTTGGTTAGCCAACCAGACACTGGTGAACAAGCCCTCGAAATCGCTGACACTTTGATCCGATCTGGATCCATCGACATTATTGTCATCGACTCTGTGGCTGCTCTTGTTCCACGTGCCGAAATTGAGGGTGAGATGGGTGACTCACACGTGGGTCTGCAAGCCAGGCTCATGTCGCAGGCGCTGCGCAAGCTAACCGGTGTTCTAAACAACACCAAGACAACGGCAATTTTTATTAACCAGTTGCGCGAAAAAATCGGTGTGTTCTTCGGCTCGCCAGAGACAACTGCAGGTGGTAAAGCACTAAAGTTCTATGCCTCGGTTCGCCTAGACGTTCGTCGCATCGAAACTCTGAAAGACGGCACTGAAGCGGTTGGTAACCGCACCAGGGTCAAAGTTGTCAAAAATAAAATGGCTTCGCCATTCAAGCAAGCCGAATTCGACATTATTTATGGCGTAGGCATCTCGCGCGAAGGCAGCCTAATCGACTTCGGTGTCGAACAAGAGATTGTCAAGAAATCAGGCGCCTGGTACACCTATGAGGGTGAGCAGCTTGGCCAGGGCAAAGAGAATTCCAGAAACTACCTATTGAACAATCCAGCCGTCGCTGACGAAATTGAAACCAAAATAAAGCACAAGCTTGGCATCGGCGTTCCTCGCGCAGTGGCCGATTTGGCAGTCGAAGAGACCGCCGAAGTTGCACCACTGAAGGCAGTCAATAAATAACTATGGAACTTCACATTGCAGCCGCCGGCGAGAATTCCAACTCCCTTGGATCGTCGGCGCTGCAAAGTGTCGACTCAATCGAAGAAGACATTCGCTCGTTCGTTCTGAAAAAGCTTGAGCGAACAGCGCAGCCCTCTGGCAAAGTCCGTGAAGCCCTTGTTGCCAAGGGGTTCGCCAAAGAGATATTTGAACCAATTATCGATCGCTTCATCGAGGTTGGTTTGATTGATGACTATGCGTTGGCAAAGAGCTATGTCGAGCATTCGCTAACTCGCAAGGGCAAGTCAAAGACCATGATTGCTCGCGAGCTTCGCGACAAAGGTTTGACGGCAGACGCAGTAAACGAGGCCATAGCCACGATTGATGCGGATCGCGAATCAGATGCAGCCAACGCAATCGCAGAGCAAAAGATTCGTTCGCTCACTCGTTTCGACCAGGCTGAGCGGTCAAAAAAGCTTGCCGCGTTTCTTTCGCGCAAGGGCTATGCCAGCAACGTCGTCTGGGCAGCTGTTCGTCATGCCGAGGCAACCCTTCATTAGCGCAGGCTTCATCTCAGATGCCAACTAAAATTGGGTAAATGAACGCCACTATCGCCCGAAGCTACGAGGTAAAGACCTTTGGCTGCCAGATGAACGTTCATGACTCTGAGCGACTCGCTGGGCTTCTCGAGGCTGCTGGCTATGTTGCAGCCACAAAGGGGGCAGATGCCGACCTTCTTGTGTTCAACACCTGCGCTGTTCGCGAAAATGCCGACAATAAGCTCTATGGCAATTTGGGTCAGCTGTTCGAGCGCAAACAAGAAAATCCCGATTTTCAGATAGCAGTTGGCGGCTGTCTAGCTCAAAAAGATCGTGAAGTCATTGTCAATAGGGCGCCATGGGTTGACGTTGTTTTCGGTACTCACAACATTGGTTCTTTGCCTGCACTTCTTGAGCGAGCAAGGCACAACGGTGAGGCTCAGGTTGAAATCGTTGAGGCCCTAGAGACTTTTCCTCGCAACCTTCCGACTAAGCGTGATTCAACCTATGCCGCTTGGGTGTCTATCAGTGTCGGTTGCAATAACACCTGCACGTTCTGCATTGTGCCAGCACTTCGAGGCAAAGAGAAAGATCGCGCGCCAGAAGACATCCTTGCCGAAATCAAAGCGTTGGTGGCAGAAGGTGTCATTGAGGTGACCTTGCTTGGTCAAAACGTCAATACCTATGGTGTCGAATTTGGCGACAAGGGCGCTTTTGCAAAATTGCTCAAGGCTTGCGGCGAGATAGAAGGGCTTGAGCGAGTTCGCTTCACGAGCCCGCACCCTGCGGCATTCACAGACGATGTTATCGAGGCGATGGCGACGACTAGAAACGTCATGCCTCAGCTGCACATGCCGTTGCAATCTGGCAGCGACAAAGTTTTGAAAGACATGCGCCGCAGCTATCGCAGTGCCAAATACCTCGGCATTCTCGAGAGAGTGCGTCAAGCGATGCCTGAGGCGGCAATTTCGACCGACATTATCGTCGGGTTCCCTGGCGAAACCGAAGAAGACTTTCAAGAGACTTTGCGAGTTGTGCGTGAGGCTCGCTTTGCTATCGCCTACACGTTTCAATATTCAAAACGGCCGGGCACCCCGGCAGCAGACCTGCCTGATCAACTGCCAAAAGAGGTAGTTCAAGAACGTTACGAACGGCTCTTGGCCGAGGTCAATGAAATCGCGTGGCTAGAGAACAAAGCGCAGGTCGGCAAAACTCTAAAGGTTCTAGTCAGCAACACTGACGGGCGCAAAGACGCTGCCACCAACCGTTTATCTGGTCGTTCAGAAGATTATCGACTTGTGCATTTCGATTGGCCGTATGAAGGCGCAGCGCCACGGCCAGGCGATTTTGTGACCGCAACCGTAATCGATGCGAAACCATACTTTTTGATCGCCAAGACTAAAGATGCCAGCGCCGTTGAGCGCACTCCAGCTGGCGATGCTTTCGATCGAGCTGAGGCGGCTAGCTGTGCTGTGCCGGCTCCCGGCCAATCGGTTGCATCCGACGGGCAAGTTCGCTTAGGGCTACCAACCATAAAACTTTCTGGCAACTAATGCGCTCGAAGGTCATCGCCATCGTTGGCCCGACCGGCACTGGCAAATCGGCGCTCGCCTTAGACGTCGCCGAACAACTTATAGCCAATGGTCAGCCAGCCGAAATAGTCAACGCCGATGCGATGCAGTTTTATAAGGGCATGAATATTGGCACCGCCAAAATGGCTTTGCAAGAAAGACGCGGCATCACGCATCACCTTTTTGACTGGCTTGAGATCACCCAAGAGAGCACCGCAGCGAACTACCAGCCGATTGCCCGTGAGAAGGTAACCCAAATAATCGAGCGCGGGGCAGTGCCAATTGTTGTTGGCGGATCAATGCTCTACCTGGCATCTCTATTGAACACATTTGAGTTCCCTGGTCGAGATATTGAACTTAGAGCGCAACTTGAATCAAGACTTTCGCTTGTTGGCTCGGTTGCCCTGCACGCAGAACTTGCAGTTCTTGATTCGGTCGCCGCGAGTCGAATCGATCCGCTAAACGGACGCCGGGTCGTGCGGGCTTTAGAAATAGTTCAGGTTACGGGCAAACCATTCGCAGCAAGCCTTCCAGATAAGACTGAATCGTGGTTACCCGTTTTAGAAATTGGTTTAAATTCAGAGCGACCGCATTTAGTCGAACGTCTTTACAGCCGAGTCGAAAGAATGTGGCAACAGGGCCTCTTGGCAGAAGTCGAGTCGCTACTTCCTCTGGGTTTGCGGCAATCCAAGACAGCCAGCCAGGCGATTGGTTACGCCCAGGCGCTTGCGCAACTTGACGGCGAGATAGACGAAGCAGACGCGATCGAACTGACCTCGAGATTGACGGCAAGATATGCAAGACGTCAGAAGAGTTGGTTCAGGCGCGATGAGCGCATCCACTGGCTTGACTATCAAGACCAAGACCTAAATCGCAAAGCCTTCGAACTAGTTGGGCTGGCGATGCAAGATCATTCGCTCATCGAAACAGCTCAGCAACTTTTAGGCGAATAGGCTTAGCAAATGGCAACCATTCAGTTCACAAAAGGTCAGGGCACTGGCAACGACTTTGTGCTTTATCTTGACCGTGAAGGCAATAATGACATCTCGCAAACTCAGGTTGCCAAAATCTGTGATCGACGTTTTGGTATTGGCGCGGATGGCGTGATTCGCGTCGTGCCATCTCACCTGGTTTCTGCTGGTGCAGCTTCGCTAGCCGAAGAGCCTTCTGCCTATTGGTTCATGGATTACCGAAACGCTGACGGTTCTATTGCCGAAATGTGCGGCAACGGCATCAGGGTTTTTGCTAGATATTTGACCGAGAAGAATTTAGTTGAACTAAGCGAGGGCGAAGTTCTGCATGTCGGCACTCGGGCCGGTGTCAAAGATATTCAACGCAACCGAGCAGGTTTCGTGGCTGACATGGGGCGTTGGCGATTAGAGCCAGGTGAAGTTTTGGTGCATGCTGACAACCTTGAGATTTCAAGACCGGGTTTGGCTATAAATGTCGGTAATCCACATGTTGTGGTCGCTTTGGCTAGCGAAAAAGAACTAGCTGGCATATCGCTAATTACTGCTCCACGGCTAGATCCCGTGCCTGCAAACGGGGCAAACGTTGAGTTCGTAGTGCCAAATGAGCCAATGGTTGTCAACGGAACGGGATTCATCAAAATGCGAGTTTTCGAGCGTGGGGTGGGTGAGACGCTTTCGTGTGGCACCGGTGTTATTGCCGCGGCTCTTGCTACTCGGCACTGGGCTGGGCAGAATGCGCCTAACCATTACAGTGTCGAGGTCCCCGGCGGCACTCTTGGAGTTCGAATTTTTGCCACCGAAGAGGGCGAGCATGTGGGCCTCAGCGGTGCTGCCGAACTTAGTTTCGATGGCGAGCTCGATTTAGCGAAACTATAGTTTTCTGACTACCTCAAGAACTCTAAAAGTCTTTTGAGAATCGATTCGCTCGGCAGCGTGTGTAGTTGCAAACTCATCTTGAATCCATCGCAAGAGCGAGTCTGATCCCAAGTGTTTTTGCACAACCAGGCGTGCTGCACCACCTTTGCGAAGGCGAGGCAGCCAGGTTTTCAAAATTGAATGCAGTTCGCCTTTGCCCACTCGAATCGGCGGATTCGACCAAATTTGATCGAATTCAATTTCACTTGCTACCTGCTCTGGGCGAAGAGCCTCAACGTTGGTGAGCCCCGCGCTCTGCGCATTTCGTCTCGTGAGTTCTAGGCTGCGTTCGTTGACATCAACCGCCAAAATCTGGGCCTGTGGGCTATGAATCGCAAGTGCCAATGCGATTGGCCCCCACCCACAACCGATATCTAGCAAATGCCCTTGGGCCGATGCCGCGTCGATGTCTTGAAGCAAAATTGCGGTGCCAAGGTCTATGTGTTCTGGGCTGAATATTCCAGCTGCAGTTTGTACCTGCATCGAGCGTCCGGCAAGAGTGACCGAGATTGTGCGCGCAACAAAATCGGCACTCGGGTTTTCGCTGAAGTAATGCTCGTTAGACATAACTAATGACCCTATTACAGGCTCGCCTTGTAGTGTTAGTTGCATATGACCAACAACTATTCGCAGGGCACTGAAGGCCCTGGCGCATCGCACAGTGAGCCAGATCGCTCGCGTGGTGACGAGGTTGTGAATCGTATTCTTTCTCGTGACTCAAGAGCCACAGCCCTTGGTGCTAACTCAACAAGTTCGCACACCGAATATGACGGCGACCAGTTCGATCTCGAAGATCGTGCTGCTCTCAAGAGAGTTGCCGGGCTTTCAACCGAGCTAGAAGACATTACCGAAGTTGAGTATCGTTCGCTGCGACTAGAGAAAGTCGTGCTTATCGGTATTTGGGGCGAACAAAGTTTGATTGAAGCAGAAAACTCTTTGCGAGAGCTGGCCGCACTTGCCGAGACTGCAGGTGCCGAGGTCTTAGACGGGTTGCTGCAACGCAGAGCGCACCCTGACCCGGCCACCTATTTGGGCAAAGGCAAAGCTCAAGAACTGCGCGAACTGGTTCTCGCCTGTGGCGCTGACACAGTTATTGCTGACACCGAATTGGCACCATCGCAACGTCGAGCGCTCGAAGATGTTGTCAAAGTGAAAGTCGTTGATCGAACAGCCATAATCCTGGATATTTTTGCCCAACATGCAAAGAGCCGTGAGGGTAAGGCGCAAGTCGAACTTGCTCAACTTGAGTATCTCTTGCCGCGCCTTCGTGGTTGGGGTGAGTCGATGTCGCGTCAGGCTGGTGGGCGAGCAGCGGGCGGTGAAGGTATCGGTTCTCGTGGCCCTGGCGAAACCAAGATGGAACTCGACCGTCGCAAAATCAATACAAAAATGGCGAAATTGCGTAAGCAAATTATCGCAATGAAACCCGCTCGCGAAACAAAGCGAGCCAATCGCAAGCGCACTCAGATTCCCGCAGTGGCGATTGCGGGTTACACCAACGCTGGCAAGTCCTCTCTGCTAAACCGTTTGACCTCAGCCGGAGTTTTGGTCGAGAACGCACTTTTTGCAACCCTTGACCCAACTGTGCGGGCTACCCTAACGCCTGACAATCGCGAATACACGCTCGCTGACACTGTGGGCTTCGTTAGAAATCTGCCGCATCAACTCGTTGAAGCTTTTAGATCTACTCTCGAAGAGATCGCAGACAGCGATTTGATTTTGCATGTGGTCGATGCATCGCATCCTGACCCCGCTGCACAGATTTCGACAGTGCGTGACGTTATTGGCGAAGTTGGCGCAAGAGATGTTCTCGAACTAATTGTTTTCAACAAGGTTGACCTTGCCGATCAGACGACCATCATCGCTTTGAGAACTCTTGAACCTGACGCTATCTTTGTGTCATCGCGCACAGGCGAAGGAATCGAAGAGCTTAGATTAAAGGTGGCTGAATTGCTGCCACGCCCAGACATAGATGTGAGGGTGCTTGTGCCATATAACCGTGGCGATCTGGTTTCGAGAATGCATTTGAACTCGCGCATCGCAAAGCTCGAATATCGAGACGACGGAACCTATCTTGAAGCAGCAGTGCGGGGCGATCTAGCGGCCGAACTCCAAGATTTTATTGTTGACTAAATCTGGCGATTTTGGCAACGCCTAGACTTTGCGCAATACAGAAACCACTTTTCCAAGAATCTCTGCGTGATTGCCATCAATCGGTTCGAAAGCTGAGTTGCGAGGTAATAGCCAAATCTGACCGTCACGATTCTTGAAGGTCTTCACGGTGGCTTCGCCATCGATTTGCGCTGCCACAATGTCACCGTTGTCTGCGGTTTGCTGGCGCCTAACCACGACCCAATCCCCATCGCAGATCGCTGCGTCAATCATAGATTCACCCACCACTTTGAGCATGAAGAGCTCGCCCTGGCCAACGAGGGTGCGAGGCAACGCCATCACCTCTTCGACGTTTTGGTCTGCGGTGATTGGTATACCGGCGGCAATTTGACCGACCCATGGCACCATGGTCGTGGCCGACATTGCGGCGATATTGCCATCGGCGGTGGGGGCATCCCAGCCCTCAGGGCTGATCAAAACTTCGATGTTGCGCGAAAGATTGTCTTGGCGACGTATGTAACCCTTGGTCTCGAGATTGTCTAGTTGGTATGAGACGCTTGCAGTCGAACCGAGTTCAACGGCGTCGGCAATTTCGCGCATGGATGGCACAATGCCGCGCTCAGCCTTGCTCTGGGTGATTACCTGCAGAATTGCGGTCTGAATCTCGGTCAGAGAGTCACTCTTTTGGCGGGCCATGAAAGCCTCACTTTCGCTAAATACTCACTTCTGGCCCGATTTCTATCGATGTCAGAGGTTGCCGATTAGATAACTAATAGGGCAACTATCAAAAATGTATTCGATTATTCGTCAATAATCAAACACATTTTCGATAAAAAGCCAAAAACTATTGACAATTTGTTCGAATCTTTCGTATTCTTGTTCGCATTAGAACAAATGTTCGAAATGAAAGGCCTACCGTGAGCACAGCGAACCAGACCATTTCTCACAGCCACTTGCGCTTGGTTGACGCAAGTTACCTAAACGAGTTGCGCCAGGCCCCAGTCGTGACATCTCGGCACCCGCACAAGGCCGCTCGGTTCGCGCTGCGCCGCGCCATGGTTATTGCAGTGGCGGTCGTGCTGGCCATGATTGGCTACATGTCAGTCTCAAACTCTGCTGCTCAAGCCAACGCACTTTCGACCAAAGTCGGCGCGACTGTTCAAGCTAATGAATTCAAATACGTCACCGTGGCTCCTGGCGACTCGCTTTGGTCAATTGCACAGAAATATGCGCCGTCTCAGGATCCGAGAGATTTCATTAGCGACTTGGTAGCGCTAAACAACTTGGGTGACTCGCTAGTGCAAACTGGTCAACGCTTGGCCCTGCCAAACACAAACTAAATCTCGCTTGTAATCTTGAGTGATGGCATCACTCGAAAACCTACCTCTGCGAGAGAATCTTCGCGGGCGCAAGCCTTATGGTGCGCCGCAATTAGAGGTTCCAGTTGCGCTAAATGTCAATGAGAACACTCATCCACTTTCTGAAACGGTTCTAACTGACATTGTTTCTCGAGTTGCTTCGGCCCTCATGCGAATCAATAGATACCCAGATCGGGAATTTCATGAACTGCGTGAGGCAATTGCGCACTATCTCGGCGGCGCACTCACAATCGAAAACATTTGGGCCGCCAATGGCTCGAACGAGGTTTTGCAACAGATTTTTATGGCTTTTGGTGGTCCAGGGCGCAAGGCATTAAGTTTTAGACCGACCTATTCGATGTATTCGTTGCTCGCTCAATCAACAGACACCGAATATTTAGAAGTCGATCGCTCGGACCGCTATGAACTTGAAATCGATCGTGTCGTTGCTTCCATCGTCGAAGCCAAGCCAGAGATTGTGATCATCTGTTCACCAAACAATCCCACCGGCACCCCGGTATCGCTCGAGCTCATCGAAGCTGCTTATGCCGCCACAGATGGAATCGTGGTTATTGACGAGGCATATGCTGAATTTGCGCTAAACCCAGAGTCGGCAATTTCTCTGTTGCCGGGCCGCGAGCGCCTAATCGTTAGCCGCACAATGTCTAAGGCATTCGCATTCGCTGGCGCAAGACTTGGCTATTTGGTGGCAGACCCCGCGATCTGTGATGCGATGCGCCTAGTTCGACTGCCTTATCACTTATCTGCGTTGACTCAGGCTGCCGCTATTGGCGCTTTGTCGCACAGCGACGAGCTGTTAAAGGCAGTCGACCAGATTCGAGAGCAGCGCGATCGCATTTATGTTGAGCTGCAAGACCTTGGGCTCGACCCATTTCGAAGCGACTCAAATTTTGTGCTTTTCGGTGGCTTGCAAGATTCAGCTCAGGCTTTTGAATTTTTGCTTGCCAAAGGAATACTCGTGCGCGATGTGGGCATACCAACCACATTGCGAGTAACTGCAGGCACAG
>CAINTU010000195.1 GCA_903853515.1 uncultured Micrococcales bacterium
GGTTTGGCTGGCGCAGCCGAGCGAGCAAAATCGCTCAGCCCGATGCTTAATTTGTAATTGGCGCTTTTGAAATTCGCGTTATTGCACGCAGTTCATAAACAGAATCACGGTCGACCCTTGAGCGGTCGTTGTGTTCGGATCAATCGACTGGTTCACAACTGTTGTTCCCAAAGTGCCGGTGCAGCCTTGGCTCATTTCGGGCTGCACCTTTAGGCCAACATCGGCAGCGGTCAACGCGCTGGTGGCAGCGTTGATGTCGAGGTTTCTCACATCGGGCACAAGCACGAGTCCGTTTGAGGTAACCACGTTGACGATGGTGCCAGCTGGGATTTGCGAATTCGGCAACTGGTCTGCGCTGATCACAAGGTTCGCCGCTATATCGGCACTGTTTTGTTGCGTGATGGTGCCAAGTGTGAGGCCGGCTGCGGTGAGAGCAGCTGTTGCGTCTTTTTCGGTCATGCCGGTCAAGTCGGGCATCAAAACAAGTTTCTTACCCGTCGAAACATACACGGTGACTGTTGTTTTGTTGCCGACCGATGTGCCCGCGGTTGGGTCAGTCGAAATGACATTGCCATCAAGCACTGTGTCGCTGACGGCGAATTGCTTGTCGACCAAAAGACCCTGCGCAGTCAAAGTTGTGAATGCGTTGTCGTAGGTCATGCCAACGACATTGGCAATCTTGATGCCAGAGTCGGTGCCGCCGGGTGAAAACAATGACGCACCGGCGATAGCCAGCCAAACAATTAGGCCGAGGAACAAAACACCGGCACCTGTGCCGATACCCCACAACAAGCCCGCAGCATTCTTAACGTCTTTATCTGCCACGATTGTGCCGCCTGCATCACCTGATGCCTTAGTCAACTTGACGCCGAGCTCAGCGAATGGATTATCGCCTTCTTCGAGCATTTCGGTATCGGTGCTTTCAACCGGTTTAGATTGCGGCGCCTCGGTGTCGTACTCGAAATCAGAATGAGCAGTGTTGATTGCCGTGGTTGCCTCTTTGGCGGCTTCGGCCATCAACTGATCAAAAGGATCAAGCACTTTGGTGTCGGCAAGGTTAGCTGCATCGCTTAGAGGCGCGCTAACTTCGGCAGCCTGAACGTCGGTAATTGTGTGAATCGGTGCGGTCGGTGGCAAGACGATGCCATCAGATTGATCGCTGATAGCGGCATGCAGCGCATCTCTGAATTGTTCGGCAGATTGAAAACGGTCTGAACGGTCTTTAGCCAATGCCGTTAGCACAACCTGATCGAGCATTGGGCTGACCTGGCGGTTGAACTGCGACGGTGCAGGCACAGGCTCGCTCACGTGCTGATAGGCAACCGAAACGGCGCTTTCACCGGTGAAAGGTGGGCGACCGGCAAGCATCTCATAAAGCAATACGCCGGTTGAATAAAGGTCGGTGCGCGCATCGACGGTTTCGCCGCGTGCCTGCTCTGGCGAAAAATATTGTGCAGTGCCCAAGATGCCGTTAGTGTGCGACTGTGTCATTGAGCCTTCGCCGAGCGCACGAGCGATACCGAAGTCCATCACTTTGACAGAACCAGATTCGGTAATCATCACATTTGCCGATTTGATGTCTCGGTGAATAACGCCGGCTCGGTGCGAAAACTCGAGTGCAGTCAAAACGCCATCCGTGTAATCGAGCGCCTCTTGCATGCTTAGGCGGCGTTCGTGCAAAAGATCGCGAAGCACTCGACCGCGCACGAGTTCCATAACAATAAAAGGCATGCGGCGTTCGACACCAAAGTTGTCGACAGTGATCTCTTCGCCGGCGTCATAAACGCGCACGATGGTCGGGTGTGCCATGCGTGCAGCTGCCTGCGCTTCTTGGCGAAAACGTGATTCAAAATTCGGGTCAGCAGCAAGATCAGCTTTTAGCAACTTGATTGCAACTGTGCGACCGAGTCGAGTATCGGTGCCTGAATAAACTTCGGCCATTCCGCCGCGACCAATTAGTGAGCCAAGCTCATAGCGCTCAGCGATTAGGCGTGCGTTCTCTGACAATCTCGCTCCGTCGGTCGGTTGCAAAAAATTGGCTTATGCCAACTCGACTAAGTCTAACTAAGCGCCCTAATTGCTTGGTGTTGGCGTAGGTTGTTCGGCTGCTTGCTGGTAATAAAAAACTTGGATGGTCTCGCCCAGGGCAACTGTGCCAAGCGGTGTGATGTCATAAACGGTCGAGATGCGGGCATCACCCTGTGGCAGGGCGTCACCGGCAACAACGCTGACTTGTAGCCCTAGGGCGCCAAGCTCTGCAACCACGTCGGCGACCGGGCGCCCTTGATAATCAGAAAGCAGCACTACGGCTGAACTGGCCGACGGGCTAGGGCTTGGCGAATCAGTCGGCGACGAACTTGTTGATGGTGTTGCTGTGGCAGTTGGCGCAGGCTTTTCACTCGAAAGCCAACTAGAAAGCAAGACGGCGGTCAGTGCGCCAACCAACACCACCACGAGAGCAATCCAAGGCCAAATGCTTGGCACACGTTCTGTCTCGGCAGTGTCGGTATTGATTGTCGTTGTCTCGGGTGCAGTTGCGGGTTGGGCAACAGGCACCGCTTCATAGATCGGCTTAGGTGGCGTTGGTTGCAAAGGTTTAGGCGTCACCAATGAATCACCGGTGGTTATCAAAGCCTCTGCGCGAGCCGCCATCGTCAAAGCGCTGCTTGGGCGATCGGCTGGTTTCTTGGCGAGCGAATCCATGATCAAACGAGCCAAGCGCGGGTCAACTGTTGATGGCAACGGCGGCGGCACCTCATTGATTTGCGCCATGGCAATCGCCATCTGGTTCTCACCGGTGAAAGGTCGCTTGCCCGCCAAGGCTTCATAGGCCACGATGCCAAGCGAATAGATGTCACTTGCGGCAGTGGCTGGCTTGCCGGTAGCTTGCTCGGGGGCCAGGTATTGCACGGTGCCCATCACCTGACCGGTTTGGGTGAGCGGCACCTGGTTGGTCACGCGAGCGATGCCGAAGTCAGTGATTTTCACGTGGCCTTCTGGTGTGATCAGCAGGTTGCCGGGCTTTATGTCGCGGTGCACAAGGCCCTCGCGGTGAGCTGCCGAAAGTGCGCGGGCGGTTTGCACGATGATTTCTAGCACGCGCTGCTCGCTAATGGTTTTGTCGCGCTCAAGAATCGAAGACAACGCTTCGCCAGGCACAAGTTCCATCACCAAATATGCAGCGCCCTCGTCTTCGCCATAGTCAAAAACATTTGCGATGCCTTCGTGATTGATCATCGCCGCATGCTTGGCTTCTGTTCTGAATCTTTCAACAAACCCAGGATTCGAAAGATATTCTGCTTTCAAAATCTTGATAGCGACCTTGCGCAAAATAACTTCGTCTTGAGCAGACCAAACTTCACCCATTCCGCCGGTCGCGATTTTGGCTAGCAGTCGATAGCGACCGCCAAAAAGGTTGCCTGCTTCTGGTTTCATTGGGTCAACACCGCCTGCATAACTTTGCGCGCCACCGGGGCCGCCAACAGATTACCGAAACCCTTTTGCCCCATGCCGCCGCCGTCTTCGATCACGACGGCAACCGCAACCTTCGGGTCGTCGGCCGGGGCAAAACCCGTGAACCAAAGTGTGTATGGCTGCTTTGGTCCGTTTTGCGCAGTGCCGGTTTTGCCAGCCACGCTAACACCCTTGATCGCACCGTTTGATGAAACACCAGAAGCAACAGCAGCGACCATCATGCTCTTCACTCGCTCGGCGGTGGTTGCAGAAATCGCGCGGCCATACTCTGTCGCCGTTGGGGCACTTAGCACCTGAAGATTCGCAGTCGTGATCGAATCAATAAGCGTTGGCTGCATTGCCAAACCACCGTTGGCAATGGTTGCCGAAATCATAGCCATCTGCAGCGGCGTCACTCGAACATCGAACTGCCCAAAAGCCGACAGACCGGTCTGCGAAGAATCCATGCCGGTTGGGTATACACTCGGGGTCACGCTCATCGGAATCTTCAAAGTGTCACCGAAACCAAATTTTTGAGCTTGGGCGCGAATCACATCTTGGCCAAGCGCAATACCGACCTGAGCAAAAGGAATGTTGCACGAAAGTTTGAGAGCCTGAGCAAGTGTGACCTTCTTGGCCCCACCACATTTGCCTTCACCAGAATTGTGAATCGCAGTCTTGGTGCCAGGCAATGTATAGGTTGCTGGATTGTCGATCAAAGTGCTGGGCGTGTATTTGCCACTCTCGAGCGCGGCCGAAGCTACTACCAACTTGAACACCGATCCTGGGGCATATAAATCGCCAGCTATTGCGCGGTTTATGAGCGGGCGGTTCTTATCGGTGAGCAGAGCGGAATAGTTATCTTGAGATTGGCTGCCGCTGTGCACGGCAAGCAGGTTGGCGTCGAAGCCCGGCTTCGAGACGAGCGCCAAGATGCGACCAGTGCGAGGTTCGATTGCTACGACGGCACCGCGCATGTCGCCGAGGGCATCCCAGGCTGCCTTTTGCACTTTAGGGTCGATAGTTAGTTCTGCCGAAGCGCCGGTCACCGGGTTGCCAGAGAAGATTGCGTTTAGCTGTTCAAAAAACTGGGATGAATTGGACCCACGCAGATAACTGTCGAGAGTGCCTTCTAGCCCGGCACGCCCCTGAAAATATGAATAGAAACCGGTTAGAGCCGAATACATCGGCGCCGCATAAACCCGGGTGTATCTGAATTCGTCACTTGATTTAACCGATGATGCGATGGGTTGATTGTCAACCAAGATTGAACCGCGCAAAACCTTATAGCTGTCATAGACCGGTCTAAAGTTTCGACGGTCGTTGTTGAGTGAATCAGCGCTGATCACTTGAATCGTCGAAGCAGCAACGAAAAGGCTGACGAACATGAGCGCGATCAAAATCGTGACTCGCTTTATTTCGCGGTTCATTCGGTCACCACCCCAAGCCGAGGCACGCTGTCGCTGATGCGCAAAAGCAGGGCAATGATGATCCAGTTAGCGATCAGTGATGAACCACCAGCAGCCAAAAGCGGGGTGGTCAGGCCTGTGAGTGGCAAAACTCGAAGCACGCCGCCCACCACGATAAAAAATTGCAATGCAATCACGAAGCCAAACCCTATGGCCAATAACTTTGAAAAATCATCGTTGTGTTGCACGCTGATGCGCACTGCGCGAGCAATCAATAGCAGGTAAAGCGCGAAAATTGCAAAAAGACCGACAAGGCCAAGTTCTTCGCCAAGACTTGAAATGATGAAGTCGCTTTCGGCCAGCGGCACAAGCTGGGGCAACCCGCCGCCAAGACCAGTGCCAAAGAGACCGCCGTGGGCGAGACCGAATAATCCTTGCACTAATTGATAGCTGCCACCGATGGCGTTATAGGTTGCCTCGTTTAGGGGGTCGAGCCAAGAGTCAACACGACCACCCACATAACTCATAAGGCGCGATGCAATCAGTGCACCGGTCACGAACATCAGAGCACCCACGACCACATAAAAAGGTCGACCAGTAGCAACATAAATTAGCACCAAGAAGATTGCGAAATATAGCAACGATGTGCCAAGGTCACGTTGCAAAACGAGAACGGCAAGGCTTGCCAACCATATCGTCACGATGGGGCCAAGTTCGCGCGCCTGCGGAATTCGAATGCCAGCGAACTTTCGCCCAACAACGGCCAACGACTCGCGCCGCGACACAAGATAACCAGCAAAGAAAATCGTTAGGGCGATTTTTGCGAGCTCACCGGGCTGAAAACTGAAACTGCCGATGCCAACCCACAATCTTGCCCCGCTAACGGTTTTGCCGATCACGGGCAACAGCGGCAACAGCAAAAGCAATACGCCAGCAACCATCGAAACATAAATGTATTTGCGCAACGACAAATGTGATTTGACCAGCAAAATTACTGCCGCAGCAATAGCCATTGCTATAGCGGTGTAAATCACCTGCTTTTGCGCGAACAGATCGGGCGCATGGCCGCTTGAAGTTAGCGCCGGCTTGATTATGTCGAGGCGATAAATCACCGAGATACCCAGCGTGTTTAAAAAAAGACCGATCGGCAAAATCAACCAGTCAGCTTCACTCGCTCGCAATCGCAAAATAAGGTGCATCACAAAAGCGAGCAAAACCGGTGGTGCCCAATAAAGCACTAGCTCGGTGCGCAACACCAACACGGTCGCAAGTTGAATTTGAGCAAGCTCGAATGCATAAAGGCCAGCGACAAGCAACAGCAGCGCGAATTCAATGTTTCTAGGATTACCAAGTTGCCGAACCCTAGCCACCTGCATTCACCAACACTTCGGCCAGTTTGGTTTCAACCTCGGCAAGGTTGTTTGCCGAGATGCTGCGCAGAACCAAATCGCGATGATATGCGTCTAGTGTTCGAACGGCAACGTCGGTGCGCCTATAAAGGTGACTAAACCCAAGTGAACCAAACGACTCTTTGATGCCCTGATAGATAGCAACATTGCCATCACTCACCGCAATAAAATATCGCGACTGAGTATAAAGATAGATGCCACCGGCTGAACCACCGGCAACCAATATGAGTGCGACAACGATTGCAATCGTGCGGCGACGCCAGTTCTTGAGACTGCCTTCGGTTTCGACCAAAATCTGTTCGATCAGCGGGTTGTCAGCAACCACATAGCGATCGCGGCTAGTCGATGCCCGTCGTAAAGCTTGCACAAGGCGGGCCGGGTTTAGAAGACCAACGATGCCACTTGACTGCGGCAAAATGACGACCTCGTTAGCAGCTGATCCAAGAAATTGAATTGCATTTTGAGTTAGCGGCGCAGTTGCTGCATCGTGCACATCGACAACGACAATCGTCACGTTATCTGGTGCGCCAAACTCGAGTGCCTCATCAATCAAAGTTGACACCAACTCGGCAGGGTCGCTGTGCTGCTCAATCGCGGGGAACAAGATTGCATCTGGCACATAACCGTTGAGGCCGTCAGAGCAAATAAGCCAACGATCGCCCGGCTTAGTTGTGGTCAGCTCGGTGTCGATTTCGGGTTGGTTTTCTATGTCGCCCAATGCCCGCATCAAAACATTTCGCCTCGGATGAAAGAGCGCCTCTTCAGCGGTGATGCGACCGGCGTCGACGAGTCGCTGCACAAATGTGTGATCTTTGGTGACCTGTCGAACCTGCCCATCACGCAACAGATAAATGCGCGAGTCGCCGATATGAGCAACAGACACATCATCATCGACAAACATCAGAGCCGAACAAGTAGTGCCCATGCCAGAGAGGTAATGGTGATCGTGAACAATCGCGGTTAGCTTGTCGTTGGCTTGTTGCAGCGCCTTGACCATCGCTTCGCTAGCTGCCTTTGTTGACGAATGGCGTTCGTCGATTGTCGCTAGATGTTGGGCTGTGATTGCACTTGCGATGTCGCCACCGGCGTGCCCACCCATGCCATCTGCAACCAGAAACAATTGCACACCGGCGTATCCACTGTCTTGATTGCTTTTGCGAACCTTGCCGTCGTGACTGCCGGCAGCGCTGATCAGTTTGATTGCCATCGAGTTTTAGGCTCGCAATTCGAAAACCGTTTTACCCACGCGAATTTGCATCCCAGGATTCACCACGAGTGGTGTGCCAATTCTGGTGCCGTCAACAAATGTGCCGTTGGTTGAATTCAGATCGGTGATTACCCAACCATCGCCACCATTGGTGAGCCGGGCGTGCGCGCTAGAGGCAAACTCGTCATCAATAACAAGATCGCTGTTTGGTGCGCGACCGATAGTCAGTTCGCGTCGGTCTAGGGCCAACTCTTTGCCAAGCAGTGGGCCATCAATCACGCTGAGCCGAGTTGGAACAGCGGTGATTGCGGTCGCGAGTGTGGCTTGCGGGCCTGCTGTTGAAACCTCTGCGGTGGCTCGGGTTATTGCAGGCACTGGCGATGACAACACCGTTGGTGCGTTGCGCTCTGCCACTCGAGATAAAACTCGCGAACTAAACAGGTCTGCCCGAATTATTGAGATTATCGCGAACAGAAAAATCCAGAGCACAAGCAGAAAGCCAACGCGCACAATAAACATCGCCAAATCGCTCATCAGGCATCGCCCTCTGAGTTTGCAATAACTCTGAACACAAACTGCGTGCGGCCCGCTTCGATTGCTAGGCCGTCGATAAGGTCAACGCTTTTTGTGATTCTTGCCCCGGCGACTTTGGTGCCGTTGGTTGAACCTAGGTCTTCGAGCTGGCCGGCCGAGCCGTTCCAACGAATTACAAAATGTTGGCGCGACAAACCAGTATCGGCGACGACGATGTCAGAACTGGCGTCGCGGCCAACAGTGGTCGAAGACTTGGCCAACAAATAGCGCTTGCCGCCAAAGTCGAGTGCTGGCACCCAGTTGATGCGCCCCTGCACGCTCTGGGCATCTACCCTTATTTGACCCAGCAACAAAGTTGGGTCTGCGCTGAGGTTGATTTCGAGTGGCCCGGCAAGTTGATAGCGCTGCTTTTTGACATGCTTGGTCACTAGTTGATCTAGCTCTTGTGACAGGGTTGCACCCAGCACCTGCAAGCGGCCGAGGTCGGTTGGTGATAGGCGCACAACAAATTTGTTGGCAGCCAAAATGCGTTCGCGCGTGACAACGGCCGCGCTCTTGTCGAGTTCGGCGCGAATCGCAGCAGCAATTTCGACTGGCTGCAATTGCGACTTGAACGCCTTGCTAAACGTGCCGGTCACGAGCGCCTCAAGACGGCGTTCAAAACTGTCGATAAAACCCACGAAGCACTCCAGACGTATGCCCCAAGTTTAACCGTGCAATGCCATAGACCCACGGATGCGCCCACAAGCCGCCTCTGCTAATCTGAGCGAGAAGTCCATGGTGGCTTCACGCGCGAGTGGCGAAATGGCAGACGCGCTGGCTTCAGGTGCCAGTGCCCTTCGGGGCGTGCGGGTTCAAGTCCCGCCTCGCGCACGGGCGGTAGTGTTCGGCCCACCCAATCGCCGCATAGGCATTTCTGCCAATTCTCTGAGCGCACGCCTAAAGCAACCTGAAATTGGGCGTGCCAGGTTAGGGCAACCTCATAACCTGAATTTGTCTTCAAGAAAGGACAAACACGCATGAAGAACAAACTGACTCAGCGTCTCGCAATAGCGGGCATCGCAACTGCGGCTGTTGTTGGCGTAGCAATCGCCTCGCCGGCACTAGCTTCAAATAACAAGAACCACGTGTCGACTGCTTCGGTCAAATCTGCCCAAAAATCTTCTGTCTCGACCCCAGCCCCAAGCGCCTCTGGCACACCAAACCCGAGCGCAACACCACTGCCTTGGCAGGGCGGGGCCAACGGCTCTCAAGGCGACAACGATGGCGACGGCCCTCACGGTGGCAATGGTTTCGGCCCCGGTTTCGGGCATGGTTTCGGGCATGGTTTCGGCCCGGGTCTTGGTAAAGACAAAGGCGGCAAGTTTGGTGCCCCGGTTTCGAAGACCGTGACCGTCGATGTGCCTGCAGACGGCAAGACCTATGAGCTTGTAGTCACCGAAGTGCCACCGGTAAACACACTTGCTCTGCCAATCGGCGTGAGTTTGCCTGCCCCACACAGCTTCACTGTTGCTGTGACTGGCACCGGATCGCAAGATGTAACTGTCAAGGTGCCGCATGCCGGCGATTACACAGTTGATCTTGTGGCTGTTTCGTCAACCCAAAAAGTCACTTTTTAACTAGTTAGATGCGGCTACCTCTCTGACCGCATTTGCGAGAAAAAGTAATCCCCAGATTCTTAACCGAGTCTGGGGATTACTTATTTAAAACTAGAACCGGTTAGCCGACGGCGGCGCCGCGCTTGCCACGTGTGTGGTCGGCGGTGTGAATCAAGTTCTCAGGCTTTTGGGCGCAGTCATCGCAGAGCAACACCAGATCTTTGCACGCCACGTTTGAGCAGTTTCTAAACTCGCTCGTGGAGCCACCGCATGATTCGCATTCGCCAATAACTTTTGCTTCGTCGCTGAAGTCCATCTTCATGCGATCGTCGAAGACATAGAGCGAGCCTTCCCATAATGATTGGTCGCGCATTTTTTCGCCGTAGCGAACGATGCCGCCTTCTATTTGGTAGACCTCTTTAAAGCCGCGGTTGATCATCACCGAGCTGAGCACCTCACATCGAATGCCGCCGGTGCAATAGGTGACTATTGGCTTGTCTTTAAGGTGATCGTATTTGCCCGATTCGAGCTCGTTCACAAAATCGTGTGTGGTGGCCACATCTGGCACGATCGCATTCTTAAACTTGCCAATTTTGGCTTCATAAGAGTTGCGACCGTCAAAGAACACCACCTCGTCGCCACGTTCGGCAACAAGAGCATCAACCTGGTGTGGCTTTAGGTGTTTGCCACCACCAACGACACCTTTGCTGTCGACAACTAGTTCATCTGGTGCGCCAAAGGCAACCAGTTCATTGCGGGCGCGCACACGCAATCGCGGAAAATCGTTGCCAGTGCCGTCAGACCACTTGAAATCAATTTTTCCGAAGCCAGGATACTCTTTGGTTGCTCGGCAGTACTTTTTGAGAGCGCTCATGTCGCCACCCAGGGTGCCGTTGATGCCGTGCTTCGAAATCAGTATGCGACCTTTGAGCCCTAGGCTTTCACAAAGCGTGCGCTGCCAGAGCCGCAACGCCTCAGGGTCGGCCACTGGCGCAAACCCGTAA
>CAINTU010000196.1 GCA_903853515.1 uncultured Micrococcales bacterium
AATGGCAACACCGGTCATGCCGAAGTTGCCAAAGTAATCTTCGACGAGGCAGTGATCAGCGCAGACACTGTGCTTGATATTTTCTTTACTGTGCACGACCCGCGCCAACTGAACCGTCAGGGCAATGATATTGGCACACAGTATCGCTCAGGCATGTTTTATGCAGACGATGCCCAGAAGGCACTTTTCGAAGCGGCAATTGAGCGCGCCAAAGAAAACTGGGATGGCGAAATCGTCACCGAAGTTACTGCGCTCGGTCAGTGGTATGACGCCGAGGAATACCACCAGGATTACTTCGCCAAGAACCCGACAAACGCCTATTGCCAGGCAGTCGTGAGCGGCAAAATGGCAAAGACCCGCGCCGCGTTTCTCGACCTTTTGAAATAACTGCAACCCTAGCGCTGTGGAAAACTTTGACGGTGTTTTTTAGTTTTTGCGAACCTAACTGACAGGTTCAGGGCAGTTGCTCTGAAACATCAATCAGAGAGGTCTTGCATGTCAGAAAATATTTCACTCACCGGTTTGGTCGCGACCACTCCACGCCACCTTGTCACCCAAGATGGCCTGCCAATCACTTCGTTTCGTTTGGCCTCGTCGAGCCGTCGATTCGACCGTGCGCAAAATCGTTGGGTTGATGGCGAAACTAACTGGTTCACCATCACTTCTTTTCGCCAATTGGCTATCAACTCGGCCACATCTGTTTCTAAGGGCGATCGCATTTTGGTCACCGGTCGTTTGCGAGTGCGCGACTGGGATAACGGCGAGCGCGCCGGTACTTCTGTCGAGATCGAAGCAGAATCTATCGGCCACGACCTGGTTTGGGGCTCGTCGGTTTTCACCAGAACGGTGCTGCAGCGCGATAACGACATAGCTGATGCCAGTGTTGCCGTTATGCCAGACGAATCTGGGCAGGGTAGCGACATCGAAGAGCTCGACGAGCCAGATGACGCCGAGCGCACACCGGGCAACCGAAAAAGGGCAATGGCTTCTTAGCCAGAAATAGACCGGTTGGTTTCGAATTGCCTTTGCCTTGTTAGTTCGAAGCCAACCCCTAAGGTTGCGGCACCCGCAGCACTCTGACACTAACCACGGCAACCCCTAGCCGTAACCACTATCGGGTAAACTTGACCCGCAGTCAGAACTGCAGCGCGGGTGCCGCAATCCTTGTTAAAAATGAGCTCTAGGCACGCGCCATCGACGCCCTAACAAAGGTTAAGCAAATGGCAGAGTTCATCTATCAGATGATCAAGGCGCGCAAAGCGCACGGCGACAAAGTGATTCTCGACGATGTCACCCTAGCTTTTTACCCTGGCGCAAAAATTGGCGTTGTCGGCCCGAATGGTGCCGGTAAGTCGACCGTGCTAAAGATTATGGCCGGCCTTGAGAACACCACGAACGGTGAAGCGCGGCTGAGCCCAGGTTTCTCGGTCGGCATGTTGATGCAAGAGCCACCGCTTGACGAAACCAAGACCGTGCTTGGCAACGTCGAAGAGGCCGTGGCTCACATCAAGGCCAAGGTTGATCGTTTCAACGAAATCTCAGCAGAGCTAGCAAGCCCAGACGCCGACTTTGACACCCTGCTTGCCGAGATGGGCACCTTGCAAGAGCAGATTGATCATCTTGATGCTTGGGACTTAGACAACCAACTCGAACAGGCCATGGATGCCCTGCGGTGCCCACCGGGTGACACGGCCGTCACCCACCTGTCTGGTGGTGAGCGTCGTCGCGTTGCGCTTTGCAAGTTGTTGCTCGAAAAGCCTGACCTATTGCTGCTTGACGAACCAACAAACCACCTCGATGCCGAATCGGTGTTGTGGCTTGAGCAGCACCTCGCGAAGTATCCTGGCGCTGTTTTGGCTGTTACTCACGACCGTTACTTTCTCGACAACGTCGCAGAGTGGATTCTTGAGCTCGACCGCGGTCGCGCCTACCCATACGAAGGCAACTATTCGACCTATCTCGAAAAGAAGCGTGAACGTCTTGAAGTTCAAGGCAAAAAAGACGCCAAGCTTGCAAAGCGTTTGACCGATGAACTCGAGTGGGTTCGTTCGAGCGCTAAGGCTCGCCAAACTAAATCGAAGGCTCGCTTGGCTCGCTACGAAGAGATGGTTGCTGAGGCTGATCGCGATAGAAAGCTAGATTTCGAAGAGATTCAGATTCCGGTTGGCCCGCGTCTTGGCAATATCGTGCTCGAGGCAAAGAACCTGCAAAAGGGTTTCGATGGGCGCTCGCTGATCAACGGTCTTTCGTTCTCTTTGCCGCGCAACGGCATCGTCGGCGTTATCGGGCCAAACGGTGTTGGCAAGTCGACTCTGTTCAAATCGATCGTCGGCCTTGAGCCGCTCGATGGTGGCGAACTAAAAATCGGTGAGACCGTAAAGATCTCTTATGTTGACCAATCTCGCGGTGGCATCGACCCTAACAAAACTTTGTGGGAGGTCGTCTCTGGCGGGCTCGACTATATGATTGTCGGCAACACCGAGCTGCCTTCGCGAGCATATGTCGCGGCTTTCGGCTTCAAGGGGCCAGACCAACAAAAGCCAGCGGGTGTGCTATCTGGTGGTGAGCGCAACCGTTTGAATCTAGCCTTGACGCTCAAAGAGGGCGGCAACCTATTGCTGCTCGATGAGCCAACAAACGACCTCGATGTCGAAACCCTGTCTAGCCTCGAAAACGCGTTGCTCGAGTTTCCTGGCTGTGCTGTGGTGATCACACACGACCGTTGGTTCTTAGACCGTGTTGCGACTCACATCTTGGCCTATGAGGGCACCGACGAAAAGCCAGACCAGTGGTACTGGTTCGAGGGCAACTTCGAAGGTTACGAAGAGAACAAGATTGCGCGCCTTGGGGCAGATGCAGCCAAGCCTCATCGTTCGACCTACCGCCGCTTGACCCGCGACTAATGCAGTTCACTTTTGAACTTGTCGACACGCAGAGTGTCGAAGATCTGCGAAAGTTTTTGGCTCGAACGATTCGCATGGATTCTGCCGGGCAAGTTAAGTTGCGCGCATTCGGTGATGTTTTGACGGCCTGTGTTGCGCCACTTTTTGTCGCCGAACAAGCCCGTTCAGCCGATGGTGGTCTCACCGTGCTTGGCCTTCGCACAATGGCTTTGGCAGC
>CAINTU010000197.1 GCA_903853515.1 uncultured Micrococcales bacterium
AGTGTTCGCCAATACGCTTGGCACCCATGGCCTCTAGGCGAGCCACCACGTCATCGATCGCCTCTGGCCGAGCTTCGACATCCCAGTGAATTCGATTTCGCTGTGATTTAGGCGCCCGCACACCACGAATATAAATTCGAGGGCCGTTTTTCACGCCATCAATTTCTCGATGAATCGCGCTAGCTGTGCGAAAAACACGTCGCCCTTCAAACTCGACTAGAGAGTCTTCGTCTAGCATTCCAGCTGATTCAAGTTTCGATAGCAACTCTTCGCTGGGATACTCGACTTGCCACCCCAACGCGCGTGCCCACCAATCGGCCTGGGCATGCACGTTATTTGCATCTAGCACTATTTGTATGTTCACTGATCGTTCAGTCACAAGCAAAGAGTTTAACTTCTCAGAAGCAGTTCGTTAAGAAGGCAATACACTTTTGCCATGACTAACGAAATCGCACAGGCATTTAGCGGTGGCCCTTTTGCGCTCACACTGATCATAAAAGACCTAGCCGAAACCAAGGATTTTTATGGCCACAAACTTGGGCTAGAACTCGTGTTTAGCGACGAGAATTCTGCGCTTTATCGATTCGGTCAGAGTTTTCTTAACCTGCTTGTTGAATCAGCGGCACCAGAGCTGGTTGAACCCGCTAAGGTCGGCGATCTAACCTCAGGCGTGAGCGCCGTCTATACGGTGAGCCACCCTGATGTCGACTTGGTCGCTAAAGCCCTCGAGGCAGCCGGCGTGGCCCTGCTTAGTGGCCCGATTGATAGGCCATGGGGCGTTCGCACACTAAGTTTTCAAGACCCGAGCGGTCACACTTTTGAGGTCGCAAACCACGCTTAGGTCTCAAAATCAGCGATTGACAAACAAGCAATATCACTGGCGACTCGTCGTGAGCCGCCAATAAGATAGGGCGCATGAGCACTTTTATTGAGCCTTCGGCTAATGCCAACACAATCTCAAACCGCAAAGCCGGTCGCATAATTTTCAACCAAGCGTTCAACGCGCTGAAGAAAGACACCAGAGTTCTATTGGTGCCGCTAATCGCCATGCTCGTGAACATCGTTTTCTTTGTTGGTTTCATAATCAGCTGGATCCTGCTGATTCCAGCGATGAATATCTATAACGCAACCAACACCGTCGACTTTGTGCTCGGTGCGGTTTTATACCTAGCATTCGCTTGCACCCAGGTGTTCTCTCAGGCAATTCTGATGAGCGCAGCCAACGACATCTTCGAAGGCAAGCCGGCCGAATTGTCGGCAGCGGTGCGCAAGGCGTTTTCACGTTTTGGCAGCCTATTTTTGTTCGCCGTTCTTGAGGCGACCGTCGGTTTGATTTTGCGTGCAATCGCAGAACGGCTGCAGGGCATCGGGGGAGCGTTGCTGCGCTTTATCGGCGGCCTGGCTTGGTCAATTGCGAGCTACTTTGCAATCCCAGGCATTTTGTTTGATGGCCTCAGCCCGTTCAAGTCAATCGGCGAGAGCGGCAGACTTATCAAAGCCAAGTGGGGCACCGCAATGCGCGTGAACGTTGCTGCTGGTGCTCTATTGGCTTTAGCGATCTTTGCTAGTTTTGGGTCAATCATGGGCGGGTTGTTTGTTTTCGCAAACGCAAACTCTGGTGTTGAAAACACGATTGTCTGGCCGATGGGCAGCACCTTGCTTGTGGCATTCGGCATCTTGCTTTTGTTTGTCGCCATTTTTGTTCAGGGTGCGGTGCTGGCGTTCTTGAAGGTGGCGCTGTTCCGCTTCGCAAAAGACCAAAGTTCAGCCGGCTTTGAGCAGAACACTTTGGCAAGCGGATTCAAAGTCAAGAAACAGAGCTAGCCGCGCGCGATTTTTTTGACCATGCTCCTAAAAACTATGCCGTGCATAGGCCAAACCGACCACCAATAGAGGTGACCAAGCAAACCCTTTGGCGCATATGTTGCAGTCTGAGTAATCGTGCAAGATTTGCCATCGGCTGTGGGTTCAATCTTGAATTCGAGCCACGCTAAGCCCGGCATTTTCATCTCGGCTCGCAGTCGCAACAAGTTGCCGCGTTTGATTTCTTCTACGCGCCAAAAATCGAGAGCATCACCAACAATCAAATGATTCGGGTCACGTCTGCCTCGGCGCAGGCCCACACCGCCGGCTAACTTATCCATGAGGCCACGAAGTTCCCACGCCCAAGTCGCGCTCGAATAGCCATTGTCGCCACCGATGCTTTCGATGCGAGCCCAAACGGCCTCTGGTGAATCGCTAGAAACCCGAGTGCGCACGTCTTTATACAGCGAACCGCCAGCCCAATCGGGGTCGGTCGGCAGCGGTTCACTCGGGGTGCCCGGCAGCGATGCATCAGACCAGCGAGTCTCGACCCGAGCATCTTTGATGCGCACCAAAGCCAATTCGACGGCTCGCTTGAAGGGCGTTAGGCCTTCAAGCGGGTCGGGTATCAAACCTCGGATTCGATCATCACCCGCAACCACCTCGTTGGTTAGGCTCGCGACAAGTCGGCGAGCCAATGTGTATGGCACTGGTGTCACGAGCCCTACCCAGCCGCTAGAAAGCTTTGGCGTCATCACCGGCACCGGCACGATGATGCGTTTAGAGAGACCTGCGGCCTCAGCATATTTTTGCATCATGACTTTATAACTAAAGATGTCTGGGCCGCCGATATCGAAGTGATCGTTTATCGTCTCATCTAGGGCCGCGGCCCCGACTAGATAGCGCAACACGTCACGCACTGCGATGGGTTGAATTCGAATGTTGAGCCATTTAGGCGTGATCATAAACGGCAGGCGTTCGGTTAGATAGCGAAGCATTTCGAATGATGCTGAGCCCGAACCAATCACGATGCCGGCGCGCAGTTCAATTGTTGGCACGCCAGAGTCACGCAAGATACTGCCGGTTACCGCTCGCGAACTCATGTGCGGGCTGAGATTGTCTTCACTCGGCACGATGCCGCCAAGATA
>CAINTU010000198.1 GCA_903853515.1 uncultured Micrococcales bacterium
CATAACCTTCGCGACGCATCTGCTCGACCAAGATTGCCAAAGCAAGTTCGCCACGACCCTGAACTTCCCAGGCATCTGGGCGCTCAGTTGGCAAAACGCGCAGCGACACGTTACCGACAAGTTCTTTGTCTAGACGGTCTTTAACCAAACGCGCAGTGACCTTTGCGCCCTTGACTCGACCCGCCATTGGCGAAGTGTTGATACCGATAGTCATCGAAATGGCAGGGTCGTCAACATGGATCATTGGCAATGGGCGCACGTCGTTCGGGTCGGCAAGGGTCTCACCGATGGTGATGTTTTCGATACCCGCGACTGCGACGATGTCGCCGGCTGTTGCAGACTCGGTTGGGAACCGATCAAGCGCTTTAGTTTTAAGCAGCTCGGTGATTTTCACAGTCTGAGTTGTGCCATCCTGGCGAACCCAAGCAACCTGCTGCCCCTTGCGAATTGTTCCGTTGAAAATACGCAGCAAAGCGAGACGACCCAAGAACGGTGATGCGTCGAGGTTGGTGACGTGCGCCTGAAGTGGGTGCTCGTCGTCGTATTTTGGCGCAGGAATGTATTTGAGAATCGCACCAAATAGCGGCTCAAGGTCTTCGCTGTCAGGCATGGTGCCATCGGCAGGCTTGTTTAGGCTGGCGCGACCGGCGCGGCCAGAAGCATAGATAACCGGCAGATCAAGAATCGCGTCAACATCTAGTTCTGGCACGTCATCGTGAATGTCGCTAGCTAGACCCAATAGCAAGTCGTGAGTTTCTTCGACGACTTCGTCGATGCGAGCATCAGGGCGGTCAGTCTTGTTGACCAACAAAATAACTGGCAGATTTGCCTCAAGTGCCTTGCGCAAAACAAACCGGGTTTGCGGCAGTGGGCCTTCGCTGGCATCAACCAACAAGACGACGCCGTCAACCATAGAAAGACCGCGCTCGACCTCGCCACCGAAGTCAGCGTGACCAGGCGTATCGATCACGTTAATGGTGATTTCTTTGCCACCGGCACTTGCGCCCTTATAGGCAATCGCAGTGTTCTTGGCCAAAATGGTGATGCCCTTTTCGCGCTCTAGGTCACCAGAGTCCATTAGGCGCTCACCCAAGTTAGAGTGCTCGGCAAACGAACCGGTTTGGCGAAGCATTGCGTCAACCAGAGTGGTCTTGCCGTGGTCAACGTGGGCCACGATTGCTACGTTGCGAATATCGTCTCTGTTTACGAGAGCCATCTTTACGTCCTTAGGGCGTTAAAGCACAACGTGCGAAACCTCGCAACTGTGCAAATTGGTTTGTTGGGCTAAAAGAACACTTATGCGCTAACCGCCCAGATGCTTAAAGTCTAACCGAGGCACCCGTATTTTGGGGCCTCGGCTAGAGGTGAATCTAAAACTTAGGTTGCTTACTTCTTTGGGTCGGCCTTTGGCGTTGCGGGCTTTTTGGCCGCCGGCTTCTTCGCTGCTGGCTTTGCTGCCGGCTTTGGCTCGGCTTTTTTAGCTGCCGGCTTGGCTGTTGCCTTTGGTGATACCTTTGCGGCCGGCTTTGCAGCGCTAGTCGCTTTGGCAACCGGCTTAGCGGCAGCCTTCTTGGCGACTGGCTTCACGGCTGCAGGCTTTGCTGCCGCGGCGGCATCTTTGACCATCAAAGCCTTGCGAGCTTCGCGACGCTTCTTTTGCTCTTTAGGGTCTGGCACCGGAACAGCTGCCAAAAGCTTCTGAGTGTAGGCATCTTGTGGGTTTGACAAGATCTGGTCGCGGCTGCCGATTTCGACTAGCTTGCCGTATTGCATCACTGCAATGCGGTGCGACAAGATGTCGACAACACCGATGTCGTGGGTGATGAATAGACACGCGAACTTGAGCTTGTCTTGCAGTTCTTGCAAAAGCTCAAGAAAACGAGCCTGAACCGATACGTCGAGAGCCGAGGTCGGCTCGTCGGCAATCAGCAACGCCGGCGAAAGAGCCAAGGCGCGAGCGATACCAACGCGCTGCTTTTGACCACCAGAAAGTTCGTGTGGGTAACGGTTGCGGTAGCTGCGAGGCAACTCAACGGCGTCGAGAGCGTCTTCAACCATGCGGTCAAGCTCTGCACCCTTGGCGATGCCGGCCAAAAAGATTGGCTCGCCGATGCTCTCACCAATTGGCAAGCGTGGATTCAATGACGAAGCAGGGTCTTGAAAAACGATGCCGGTGTGGCGACGAATTGCACGAAGGTCTTTCATGCTTGCGCCAGCGATCTCGTTGCCAAGAATCTTGATTGAACCAGAGTGCACTGGCAAGAGGCCGATTGCAGCGCGACCAACAGTGGTCTTGCCCGAGCCCGACTCACCAACAAGGCCAAGGATTTCACCTGGCGCGATTGAGAAGCTGACGCCATCAACGGCGCGGAAGGCCGGAATACGACCCTTCTTTGGGTATTCGATCACAACGTCGGTTAGCTCAAGAACTGGCTGCGCGTTAGCGGTCGCGGCGGCAAGCTTGCGTGATTTGACCGAACCGAGCTTAGGCACAGCGGCCAAAAGCTGCTTCGTGTATGGGTGCTGAGGGCGGTTGAAGATCTGGTCTGCAGTGCCCTGCTCAACCGTCAAACCGTCTTTCATGACCAAGATGCGGTCTGACAAGTCAGCAACAACGCCCATGTCGTGGGTAATCAGCAAGACTGCCGAGTTCAACTTGTCTTTTAGGTTGCGCATCAGGTCAAGAATTTCGGCCTGCACGGTCACGTCTAGAGCTGTGGTTGGCTCGTCGGCAATCAAAAGCGCAGGGTCACAGGCAAGTGACTGCGCGATCATCGCACGCTGACGCTGACCACCAGATAACTGGTGTGGATACTTGTCAAACGAACGCACTGGGTCTGGAATCTCAACCAAAGTCAAAAGCTCGATTGCGCGCTCACGAGCAGCGGCAGGACCCATGTCAAAGTGGGTGCGCAGAACTTCAACAATTTGAAAACCGACCGAATAGACCGGGTTCAAAGCTGTCATTGGCTCTTGAAAAATGTAGGCAACCTCTTTGCCTCTAAAGCGACGCAGGGTCGAGATCGGCTGGTTCA
>CAINTU010000199.1 GCA_903853515.1 uncultured Micrococcales bacterium
AAGGACAAAAATTCATGCGCGAGACGCTTTGCTTTGGCACCTGCGTCCGGACGGTCTGGTAAGGATCGACAACGGAATTGTCGGTCGTACTACGGTCGGTTGTGAACTCTCAAAGTTCAATTGCGCAAGTAGGTCAACAATCTTGGCTGTATTGGGTGAAACGAAGCCAGAATGATTCACGGTCAGACAAAACTCAGAGATTGCACCCCTGCTTGCGAACTGACTTGTCAAAGTCTTGCCGCATTCAAGCACGGCTGATTTATATCCGTTTTGGGCCATGAAATTTATGGCCAGATCGACAGCATCTTCGCCTTGTGCAACGAACACTTGGTTCAAGCCCCTAGATTGCTCACCAGCAAAACCCAATGTTCGATCGCGACTTAGCACCAACATTGGCGCCAGCTTTGACGGCCGCAAATTTTCAGAGCGATACGTTGCGCCAGAAGTGATTATCAGGTCGCTCACGTCACGTAGGTGCCGCAGTAGTTCTCTATCGGTTGAGCTGGTTAGCGAGTCGCTGTTGGCGCCTTGTTTCGCTATTGAGTCGCCCGTAAGATTCAAAACCATGTTCGCGCGAATACCCAGCATCGGTTCATAGTTTGAAAACCAAGCACGGCTACTCAAAGTTGCTCTCGTAGTTGTCGTTTGATGCGTGCAAGCATTCCAGCCATTCCACGGATTCTTAGAGTCGACACGAGTTTCGCTAACCCCAGCGAATCGATGAAACGATCAGAAAAATCTAGAACATAGGCGACGTCTTGACCATCTAGTGCACCATAGAGCAAACTGGCGAATCCACGAGTTGTTGGCGCCTCTTTTGGGGCTGTGATATAGATCTTTGCTTTGCCGTTGGCGTCAATTTCTGTGGTTAAAAATACGGGGGATTGGCATTCGGTTACCTGTTCGAGCAGCTCTTTATGGTCAGCGAACCGTGCGGGCAAATCGGGCAGAGCATTTGCATATTCGAGAAGCAACTCGAGCTTCAGCGTGTCTGCTGTTTCATTGAATTCTTCGATAATCGAAGCTGCCGGCTCAACAGAACTCACTAGTGTGCAGGCACCAATCCTGGCTCGGTGCCTTTCACAATGGCTGCACGCACGAGGCTTCCCCATTCGGTCCAAGATCCGTCGTAGTTGCGCACCTTTTCGATGCCAAGCAGGTATTTCAGCACGAACCAGGTGTGCGAAGAACGTTCGCCAATGCGACAGTAGGCAATCACATCTGATGCGTCAGCAATTTTCGCTTCAACTCGATAGAGCTGATTTAGATCAGCCAAAGATTTGAAAGTGCCGTCAGCGTTGGCAGCTTTCGACCAAGGCACAGACGCTGCTGTCGGAATGTGGCCGCCGCGTAGCGCGCCCTCGTCTGGATAACTAGGCATATGTGTTCGTTCGCCTGAATATTCTTCTGGCGAGCGCACATCGATAAGTGGTTTGCCAAAGTGAGCCACCACATCGTCTCTGAAAGCCCTTATGCTCTTGTCGTCTCTGGCAACAATTGGGTATGAAGTCACTGCGATCTGTGGCTTCTCGGTTGTGGTCGGGCGTTGCTCAGCAAGCCATAAATCTCTGCCGCCGTTAAGAATGCGCACGTCTTCATGGCCATAGAGTTTGAATACCCAGAGAGCATAGGTTGCCCACCAGTTGCTCTTGTCGCCATAAATCACCACTGTGTCGTCACGTTTTATGCCTTTAGCGCCCATCAAAGCCGAGAAGTCCTCGGGCGATAAGTAGTCTCGAACGACCTGGTCATTAAGCTCAGTGTGCCAATCAATTTTTATGGCGCCAGGAATATGGCCCGTTTCATAAAGCAAAATGTCTTCATTAGATTCAAGATTCACGAGCCCTGGTGCACCAAGATTCTCTTGCAACCAATTTGACGACACCAAAGCCTCTGGATGGGCGTATTGATTGAAATCGGGGTTCTTTTCGAATTCGACAGACATGCTTCTTAGCCTCACGGTTTAGACTTCTTGGTGCAAGTTGCTCCTACATAATTATGGCGCTTGAGACTCAATTCGCTTACAGAGAGCGCAATGCTACTAACTATTACTCAATTGGCAACGAATGTTGATGCCGCAGAGCTCATTGCCGAGCTGGTGCCACCAAAAGAGTTCGGTAGCGCTAGTTTTGCGAGCTATCGGCCAGATCCGAACTTTGAATCACAAGCGATCGCAGCGGCTAAAGCCAAGGATTTTGTTGAGGGGCTAAAGAAGGCAAAGAAATCCAAACCCTTCGGAATCTATTTCGACGGGGGATTTGGTGTGGGCAAAACGCACTTGCTTGCATCCTGTTTTCATAGCTTTCGCGGCAAGAAATTATTTGGTTCGTTTCTCGCCTTTACAAGTTTGATTGGCGCGTTGGGTTTTGCAGAGACCTTGCGGCTTTTGAAAACCTACGATCTAATTTGCATTGACGAGTTTGAGCTCGACGATCCCGGTGACACCATGATGATGTCGAGGCTATTAAAAGAGCTATCTGCGGGTGGTACGCATTTCGCTGCTACATCGAACACGCCACCGAATGCTTTGGGGCAAGGCCGCTTCGCCGCGGCAGATTTCGCTCGAGAAATTGCCGCTGTTGCAGACTCGTTCGAAATTCTGCGAATCGAGGGCGAAGACTTCCGTCATCGAGCAAGCAACTCGAGCATCGCAGCAATCAGTTCTGAAGAATTCGATTCGCTCGTTGATCGGCTCAAGCCTTCATCAAAGCGGCTACTCACGGTTTCTATGGATGATTTGCTTAAAACTCTGAGCGGCTTGCATCCATCGCGATACACCAAGCTCTGCGAGCAGTTCGATGTGGTGTCAATCAGCGATCTGAAACCGATAGACGACCAATCTGCGGCGCTTCGGTTTGTAACCTTTGTTGACCGTTGTTATGAGGCTCAGGTTTCAATGGTGCACACAGGCATTGACGCAACCTTGGTGTTCTTGCCGCAACACCTCGCCGGTGGATTCAGCAAAAAATACCTTCGTTCAATATCAAGGCTCGCTGCGATGCACTCGTTGCCACAGGCCACTGAGGTTTAACAAACTCGAAACATAAAATCGTCCTTCACGAAACACTTGGCGAGCAACATGTAGTCACGCGCAAACATCCTGCGCCATAACCGCTATCTGGAGGTGCCTGTGAATCAGGGAAATACCGCTTATGTTTTGATTACCGCCGCTCTGGTGCTCTTGATGACACCAGGACTCGCTTTCTTCTATGGCGGCATGG
>CAINTU010000200.1 GCA_903853515.1 uncultured Micrococcales bacterium
GCACTCTATGACCGCCCACCACTTGAGGCAGGCGCCCAAAAGATCGAATGGGTCGAACCTGGCGATGACTTGAGTTCGATTCGAGTGGGCGAAAGCTCGAGCGCGGTCGGCACCGGCGGCGCACAAACCAAAATGGCATCGGCAAGACTTGCCACCGATGCCGGCATTGCCGTTGTGCTAACCAGTGCCGCAAATGTTGAGGCCGCACTAACCGGTGGCCGCGTCGGCACGTGGTTTGCGCCAAAGCTATGAGTGCCCAAGAACTTATCGCAGCTGCCAAAGCCGCGAGTCACAAACTAGGGCTTGCAACCACTAGCCAAAAAGACAACGCGCTAATCGAACTTGCTCGATTGTTGCCACTAAACGCTGAACGCATTTTGTTTGCGAATGAAATCGACCTCGCCAAAGGTGTTGCCGAGGGCATGGCTATCGGCTTGCAAGATCGCCTAAGGCTAACCAGCGCGCGCATCGAATCGTTAGCTGCTGCGCTAACTCAGGTGGCAGGACTAACCGACCCGATTGGCGAAATTGTTCGCGAGATCAATCACCCCAATGGGCTCAACATAATTGAGAAGCGAGTGCCATTCGGTGTGATCGGCGCGATTTATGAGGCTCGCCCAAATGTGACGGTTGATCTAGCCAGCCTTGCCATCAAGACCGGTAATGCCATTGTGCTTCGTGGCGGCACTGCGGCTGAAAACACCAATAAAGTTTTGGTCGAACTAATTCGTGAGGCCCTATCAAACGCCGGGCTTGACCCACAGGCAGTGCAGTCAGTCGATGAGTTTGGCCGCCAAGGCGCTGTTGCGATGATGCAGGCAGTTGGACTCATTGACGTGCTGATACCGCGTGGCAGTGCCAACCTGATTCACACGGTTGTCAACGAAGCCAAAGTGCCGGTTATTCAAACAGGCGATGGCATTGTGCACGTTTTTATCGACGCAACCGCCGACGCGCAGATGGCGATAGACATCGTCAACAACTCGAAGACCCAGCGGCCAAGCGTGTGCAACTCGTTAGAAACCCTATTGGTGCACCGCGATGCCGCGGCGCGCATACTGCCAGCACTATTCGAAAACCTGCACGGTGCAGGCGTGATAATCCATGGTGATCATGACAGCGCTCAATTCGCCGAATACGTAATGCCGGCAACCGAAACAGACTGGGCAACAGAATATTTATCGCTAAAGATTTCGGTCAAAATCGTAGACAACCTAGACGAAGCAATTGCCCACATCGCAAAATATTCGACCGCACACACCGAATCGATCATCACCAACGACCAGGCCAATGCCGAGCGTTTTTTGAACGAAGTCGATTCGGCCGTGGTGATGGTCAATGCCTCTACGCGGTTCACCGACGGCGGCGAATTCGGGTTTGGGGCAGAGGTCGGCATTTCGACACAAAAGCTGCACGCGCGAGGCCCGATGGGACTCACCGAGCTAACCAGCACCAAATGGTTGGTGCGTGGGCAGGGTCAAACCCGAAAATAGGCTGGCCGCAAGCCGGCTCGCAATCGCCCGCTAGGGTATCGTTTAACTATCGGCAAAGCGCCACAAATAGGAGCAAAAGTGAAGCATCTCGAGGCTATGGGCGAGCAGACAGCAAACAACTATCCTTTCCCAACGGTCGTTTTTGGCGTTATCGCCATGAGCATCTTTATCGCCCTTGCAGCGATCACCTGGTCTTATCGCGACGTTGCTAATCGTCACGATCACAAGACCGGCGATTCAAACTCTTCGCACTAGGCAACCCCTATGACTGCAACCACAAAGCGTCGCATCGGTGTTATGGGTGGCACTTTTGACCCAATTCACAACGGGCACCTTGTGGCAGCGAGTGAAGCCGCATCGGCTTTCGACTTAGACGAAGTCATTTTTGTGCCGACCGGCTCGCCATATATGAAATCGAATGCAAGCCCGGCTGAACATCGATATTTGATGACGGTTATTGCCACGGCATCGAATCCTAGGTTTAAAGTCAGTCGCGTTGACATTGATCGCAACGGGCCAACTTATACGATCGACACTTTGCGCGATATTCAGGCCGAGCATGCTGATGCCGAGCTTGTGTTTATTTCGGGGGCCGACGCAATCGCGCAGATTCTGGCCTGGAAAGAGGCTGGGCGACTTTGGGGTCTTGCGCACTTTGTTGCAGTGTCGCGCCCTGGGCATGTTTTGAATATTCCCAAGGATGCCCCTGCCGGTGCAATTAGTTCGCTGACGATTCCTGCCTTGGCGATTTCGTCAACCGACTGTCGCGCTCGCGTGGCTGCTGGTCAACCGGTCTGGTATCTGGTGCCTGATGGCGTGGTGCAATACATCGCAAAGAACGATCTTTATGGCAACGGTGCGACTTTAGGGGCAGATGAATTAGGGGCAGAGCATGCCTGAGGGTTTTAGTTCGCGTCGCGAACGCCGAGAGGCCGAGCGCCTGAACGGCAGCGATTTGGTTTCTAACGCGACCGGCGAGATTAGTTTGCCAAAGACTGCCGAGCTTGATTTTTTGCCTGAGACCGACGACCAGGGCAATCCGGTGTTCAAACTTTCTAGTGCGCTCACGGGTGAATTCACCGGGGCCAATCTTGTGGTTGAAACACCGGTTGACATCACTGCCGGCGGCACCATCATTCTCGACAGTGGCGAAATCGTTAGCACCGGTTCGATTGACATCAGCTCTCTGATTACCACTATGACCGGCGAGGTGCCGCAGATCGCGATCGACGGGTCTGATGACGACCTCGATGCCGACGCGCAGAGCAACTATCAAACGGGTATTCCACCGATTAGGGCATCTGGCCTGCTTGCTAAGACCAATGGTAACCCGGCAATCACTGGCCGTGGCCATCGAGGTAGAAGCCCATATTTTGGCATCGCTATGATTGCCATTGGTGCTTTAGTTATTGGCGGCGCGCTTGTGGCATGCTATCTGCTCGGATTCCTAAGTTTCTAACCAGGTCTAGGCCAACAAATACAAACCAAGATTTAATCAAACAAACATCAAGAAAGAACACTTTGACTGCAACCAAACGCGCCATCGAAATGACCCTGATTGCAGCCCAAGGCGCTGCCGATAAGGTTGGCGAAAACCTGGTTGCGCTCGATGTGAGCGGCCCATTCGTGTTGAGTGACGTGTTTTTGTTTGCATCGGCACGCAACGAACGCCAAGTTGCTGCGATGGCTGACGGAGTAGAAGAGGCAATGCTTCTGGCTGGCCACAAATTGATGCGCCGCGAGGGCAAGGCTGCTGGTCGATGGATTCTTCTCGACTTCACCGACATCATTGTGCATGTGATGCACGAAGAAGACCGCGTCTTTTATGACATCGAGCGTCTCTATAAAGACTGCCCGGTTATCTCGCTGGCCAAGATCTCGGTGGCTAGCCAGCAGGCGTAGGCCTTGCATTGATTGCCACCGAGTGATTGCCGAAAACCAACACCCGAGTTTGTAGTAATCTTGAGAGGTTGCCAAGAGCGTTTTGGTCTTGGTTGCAAGAGTTTCGGGGCTATGGCGCAGCTGGTAGCGCAC
>CAINTU010000201.1 GCA_903853515.1 uncultured Micrococcales bacterium
CGTTGCTCAACACCGTTGGCGCATAAAAGAACGGCCCTGCTTCTGGCAGCGCCTTGCCGCCTGCAACCAAAGTTGCGCCAGTCGAAAGCGCGTCTTGCACAAAACTCTCGACCCTGGCGAGCTGTGCGGCGCTCGTCAAAGTGCCGACATCCATGGTGAAATCAGCGCTGACACCAACCTTTAGAGAATTCACTTTTTTAGCAAGGATTTCGGTGAACTCGGCCTTCACGCTTTCATGCACATAAACTCGCTCAATCGAAACACACAATTGACCGGCAGAGCCAAAAGCGCCACCAATCAGCATCTCGGCTGCTTCGGGCAGGTCAGCGTTAGGCAAAATAATCATCGGGTTTTTGCCACCGAGCTCGAGAGAATAGCCAATCAATCGACTGGCCGCTCTGGCAGCGACTAAACGCCCAGTGGCGGTCGAACCTGTGAACGCGATGTAATCAGCGCTGTCGGTTAGAGCATTACCTACTTCGGCGCCGTCGCCAACCACGATGGTCCAAGCAGTTTCTGGCAGGCCGGCAGCGATGGCGAGCTTGCGGCAGTAGAGCGCAGTCAAAGCGGTTTGGTTATCGGCTTTTTGCACAACAGCGTTGCCAGCCATCAGCGCAGGAATAACATCGAGCAAGCAAAGTGCAAGCGGGTAGTTCCAAGGTGTAATCACACCAACCACGCCGAGTGGCACATAACTAACGGTGGTTTTGGTGATCAGCGGAACGCCAGCATGTGTCTTGCGCGAGTGCAGAGCTTTAGGCCCGACTTTGGCGTAATACCTTGCGGCACCTGCGCCACCGGCGATCTCTTCAAAAGCGTGCGCTCTAGCTTTGCCAGTTTCAAGCTGAACAAAGTTCATCAGTTCTTCTTGGTTCTCAAGAATCAGATCGTGCAGTTTATAAAGCACCTTGGCGCGCTTAGCTGGGCTTAGGCTCGACCAACTATTGGCATTGGCTCGGGCAGCGCTAACTGCAGTCTTAACCTGTTCAGCGCTGTGCTGAGGCAAATCATGGCTTGGCTTGCCGGTGGCAGGGTTCAAAACCGTGACCCTATTGCCTGCAAAACCAAGGTGGGCGATTAGCTCGTCGATGAGTTTCTGATTCACCCCTAAAGTTTAGGGTTGCGCTCAAGTTTTTATCGTCGCTAGTGCGATACGGCTAAGTTGATTTTGCCATCGGTTAGAGGCAGTTTGTCTGCCGCCAATTGGGCTGCAATGCCACGGATTTGCTCTGCGGCAGCAGCTTTCGGGTCGGCGAGAACCAAAGGCAGGCCTGCATCACTGCCTTCACGAAGTGCGACGCTGATGCCAACTTGGCCCAAAACTTTGATCGATGTGCCCGCAAGCTCACTTAGGGTTTCGGCAATTTTTTGCCCGCCGCCTGCGCCAAAGATTTCTAGGCGACTGCCATCGGGTTGCTCGAGCCAAGCCATGTTTTCGATTACGCCAAACACGCTCTGGCCGATTTTGATGGCAGACATTCCGCTGCGTTCGGCAACTTCTGTTGCGGCTAACTGCGGGGTGGTAACGACTATGGCTTTGGCGGTCGGCAGCAGTTGCCCGATGCTTATCGCCACGTCGCCTGTGCCGGGTGGCATATCGATGAGCAGAAAATCGAGGTCGCCCCAAAACACTTCGGTCAAAAATTGTTCAATGGCTTTGTGCAGCATGGGGCCGCGCCAAGCAACCGGTTCGTTGCCTGGCAAGAACATGCCAATCGAAATCACTTTGACGCCATGGGCAACCGGCGGCAAGATTAGGTCATCCCAGCGAGTTGGCTTATCGGTTGTGCCCAGTTGTGCCGGAATAGAGAAGCCAAAGATGTCTGCGTCTATGAGCCCAACTTTGTGGCCCTGAGCGGCAAGCGTGGCAGCCAGGTTGGCCGTGAGCGTTGATTTGCCAACGCCACCTTTGCCCGAGCCAATCAAAAAAACTCTGGTGGTGGTGCCTTTGCCAAACGGGTTTTCGCGCACTGCCCGTGAACCGCGCAATTTAAATTTGAGTGCATCTAACTCGTCTTTGGTCATGACCGACATTTGCAAAACGCAA
>CAINTU010000202.1 GCA_903853515.1 uncultured Micrococcales bacterium
AACGTCGGCAAGTCATCGCTATTGAATAAGGCTGTCGGTTCAGAACGCGCAGTGGTCAATGAACTTGCCGGAACCACTCGTGACCCGATTGACGAGCAGGTCGAGCTTGCTGGCAAGATCTGGCGCTTTGTCGATACCGCTGGTATTCGTCGCAGATTGCATCTTGCTCAAGGTGCTGACTTTTATGCCTCGCTTCGCACTGCCGCAGCTCTCGAGCGCGCAGAAGTGGCGGTTGTGCTCTTTGATGTGAAAGAACCCATCAGCGAAGCCGACATCAGAATCGTTGACATGGCTCTTGAGTCTGGTCGCGCATTGGTTTTAGCCTTCAACAAGTGGGACGAACTTGAAGATGAGCGTCGTCATTACCTCGAGCGCGAAATCGAGCAAGATCTTGCTCACGTTGCTTGGGCACCACGCGTAAACATCTCGGCTAAAACTGGCCGCCACCTAGAGAAGCTGGTGCCAGCGCTAGAGGTAGCGCTTGACTCGTGGGATCAACGTATTCCAACAGGCAAGCTAAACGCATTCATCCAAGAGTTGGTTATGGAAAACCCTCACCCAGTTCGAGGCGGCAAGCAGCCACGAATTCTTTTTGCAACGCAGGCATCGATTCGTCCACCAAAATTCGTGCTGTTCACCACCGGTTTTCTTGACCCAGGATATCGTCGCTTCATCATCAGAAGGCTTCGCGAAACCTACGGTTTTGAAGGCACCCCGGTCGAACTTGGCATGCGCGTGCGCGAAAAGCGCAAGCGTTAAACTTTTCGATACGGGCTATAGCGCAGCTTGGTAGCGCACTTGTCTGGGGGACAAGGGGTCGTGGGTTCAAATCCCGCTAGCCCGACCGCTAAAATCGAGCCATGCCCGAAAACGCGAATCTTCAGTTGAGTGATCGCGTGGTTACCGTCCCCAATATTTTGAGTGCGGCAAGACTTCTTTTGGTGCCAGTTTTTTTGTGGCTAGTTCTCTCAAACCAAAACATTTTGGCTGTAGTGGTGCTTGCCATTTCTAGTATCACCGATTATCTCGACGGCTATTTGGCTCGAAGATTGAACCAATTCTCAAGACTGGGGCAGCTGCTCGACCCGCTTGCTGATCGACTGCTTATTTTTTGCACTCTTTTTGGCCTAGGATTCACGGGGCAAGCGCCGTGGTGGTTCGTGCTCGCCATTGTGGCTAGAGACGTGCTCTTGATTTACACGATTCCTGTTCTTGCGGGCCTTGGCTATGGGCCGCTGCCGGTGCACTTTTTAGGTAAGGCCGGAACCTTTGCGCTCTTGTATGCCTTGCCGTTGTTATTGCTGCCGAGTGCGTTGCCGCTGGCGGCTAACTTTATTTATCCGGCAGCCTGGGCTTTCGCCTTCTGGGGACTTTGGCTCTATTGGTGGGCTGGCTATCTCTATGTGGCCCAGGTCAATCTGTTGCGCAAATCGCAAGGCTAATTTTCGATTAGGCTAGGCATCGAAAAGGAGCCCCAGTGACCGAGTTTGGCGCAAACGAACACCGCGAAAGCGAAGTTGAATCAACGCTTCGTTTCAACGATGACTTGTTGCAACCAGACGAAGAGCAACTGACTCTCGATGAGCAGGCGGCAGTCGATGCTTTGCCTATCGGCAGTGCAATTCTGATCGTGAAGCGCGGCCCAAACAGCGGCGCAAGATTCTTGCTTGACCAAGATTTGACCACGGTCGGCCGTCACCCGAATGCAGACATTTTTCTTGATGACGTAACCGTGTCGCGGCGCCACGCAGAATTCAAGCGGGTGGGCAATGATTTCGAAATCGTCGACTTGGCCTCTTTGAACGGCACATATTTTGATGGCTCGCGGGTTGATCAAGTGAAACTTTACGATGGCAGTGAACTGCAAATCGGCAAATACCATTTGACCTACTTTGTGGCTAAGGCCAAGCACTAAGCGCCATGGCAGCAAAGCAACCGGCAAGTATATTTGCCAATCGTTCTGGCAAGCTCATCACCATTGGGCAAGTTCTAACTATTCTTTCTGCAGATTTCTCAGACCTGACGAATTCAAAAATTCGTTTTCTAGAAGACCAGGGACTAATTGTGCCTACCCGTACTGAGTCGGGTTATCGCAAATTTTCGGTTGAAGATGTTGAGCGCATTCGCGTGATTCTCGAATTGCAGCGCGACCAGTTTTTGCCACTCAAGGTAATCAAGGGTTATCTCGATGATTTAGACGCAGGTAAGCAGCCGAGTTTGCCACAGGCGCCGAGAAGACCTTCTGTGTCGCGCCGCTTCACAAAAATTGAACTCTTGGCAGAAACTGGCATTAGCGAGTCTTTGTTGGCAGAGGCTCAGTCGATTCAATTGATTTCTAGCGATTCGTTTGGATTCGGCGATATTGAAATCGCTAGGTCTCTAATTCAACTTCAGCGGTTTGGGCTCTCAGCCAGGCACCTGCGTGGCATCAAAGCTGCCGCAGATCGCGATCTCGGAATCATCGAGGGCGTAATC
>CAINTU010000203.1 GCA_903853515.1 uncultured Micrococcales bacterium
CCAAAGCCGACCGCGGCGATCGCGAACGAACAGGTCGCTAAAGCAGATATCCATGTGATTTTTGACATTTGGTTCAAGATTCTTATTAGAAGAAATTCTTAATAAGAGAGACCGTGAGGGTCATTAAACTGGCTCAACTTGAGTTTTAGCAGGCGAGCCATTCCCGCACTAGATCAAATCGACCTACATAGTGACTCTAGCAGTGCCCGCACTGCATAGATGCCCGAAGCACCCTCTCATAAAATATAGGCAAGACATAAATCAACTTCGCCAAATTACCTAGGATGCCTTGAGCTCAACCAAATCTGAACACTTTCGCCCAGATATTCAAGCTCTGCGCACGGTGGCTGTTGCGTTGGTTGTGGTGTTCCACTTTTGGCCAAGGATTGTCACCGGCGGGTTCATCGGTGTTGATGTATTTTTCGTAATTTCTGGTTTTCTGATCACCAGTCACATTTTGCGTGACGTCGAGCGCAACCAGTTTTCTGTGGCGAGGTTTTGGGCGCGACGAGTGCGCAGGCTGCTGCCGGCTTCTTTCACTGTCGTTGCAGCAACTATCGTCACCATCGCACTCGTCGTGCCCAAAGCGCTGTGGTCGCAATGGCTATCTGAGTGCATCGCAAGCATTTTCTATTTCGAAAACTGGGTGTTGGCAGCAAACGCCGTTGACTATTTGGCGCTATCTAACTCGGCCTCGCCAACTCAGCATTTTTGGTCGCTAAGCGTCGAAGAGCAGTTTTATATCATCTGGCCGCTGTTGATTGCACTCGCACTATTAATCGCTCGCAAGTTAGGCGCTAAGGCCAGACGAATCTCTCTTTTGATGACTCTGCTCAGCGTCACTGCAGCCTCGCTTGTTTTTGGCATCTTAGACACCTCGAACGAAGCCGCCGTCGCCTATTTTTCGACACCTGTTCGCGCATGGGAATTCGGCATCGGATCATTGGTGGCATTCTTGCCGGCAGTCAAAGACAAAGCCTGGTCGCGAATAACAGCAATCCTAGGATTCGCACTAATCATCATCGCTGGCAGTCTGTTCACTACCAAGATTGATTTTCCGGGCAGTGCGGCTTTGTTGCCAGTTTTGGCAACCGCCGCAGTTATCTGCGTTGGCGCCAATGGCGGGGTGCTTGGCAAGATTCTTGAGTTTAGGCCAGTGCAATTCATCGGCGATCACTCTTATTCGATTTATCTCTGGCATTGGCCGCTCTTGATTCTTGCGCCATACGCACTGCACAGCCAGCATCTTTCGTTGCGGGTCAAATGCGCGCTAATTGCCGCGACCATTGTGTTGGCCTATCTATCGGTCAAATTCATTGAGCGGCCATTCATGTCGAGCGGGCTAAAACCAAAACTCAGGCCTCGCGCAGTCTTTGCAATACTCGCCGTCGTTTCGACTTTGCTTGCCGGTTCTGCATATGCTGTGATGCAGGTTGCAGCAAAGCCGATCTCTGACAACCTGAACACAGCGAATCAGCTAGCCAACCAATTGCCAAAATGTTTCGGGGCACTGGCCTTGCAATCAAGCGCGGCACCCTGCGTCAACAAATCGCTGCAGGGCCTTTACCCTTCACTCGATGCGGCGGCTTCAGATTCCTTTTATGCCAAAGCCAACTGCGCACTGCCATTAGCCGATGAATGGAAGCCCAAAAAATGCTCGCTCGGCATTGCTTCAGCAAAGATAAGAATCGCGCTGGTTGGCGATTCACACATCGCGCAATATTCAGGCGCGTTCGACAGGCTAGGCAAAATCCATGGATGGGCTGTCGACATCTATTCGAAAGGTCGTTGCGCGTTCACCGATGCAGTGAACGTCAAAAACCTTGAGCTTTCGCCGAGTTGCAAAAAGTTTATTCCGGCAGTCGAAGCCAAAGTTTTGGCGGGCCACTATGACCTGATTGTCACCTCAAGAGCGAGCATCAACGAGGCCGCCGCAGTTGTAGGGGCACAGCAAGAAAGACAATCGCAAGCCGGCCTAGTTAGCATGTGGTCAAAATTCACAAGCCTTGGCATGCCGGTGATTGTGATCAAAGATAGTCCTCGACCAATCGCCAACGTGTTGCGCTGTCTAGGGTTGAAATCAATCGATGCCTGTTCGATTTCGGCAAAGAAGGCGTTCAAGTTTGACCCACAGGTTGGCGCAGTGGCGATAGGTCACGACCCGCTAATCACTTTGGTGAACCTAGATAGATTGTTTTGCGTCGATTCGATTTGCAAACCGGTGATTGGTCATGTGGTTGTCTATAAAGATTTCAATCATCTAACCAACACTTATTCAAAGTCTCTCTCGCCATTCATCGAACCGTTTCTGATTGATGCCCTAAATAAAACAAAACTGGGCATGCACTAACGCGTACCCAGTCTTGTTTTCGCGACAGCGGCTAAGGCGATCAACGAGACATCCTTGCCATTTGCCTTGCTGGTGCAGGTGCTTGGCAGGGTAGCAGCCGCACTCGAAAGGTAGGTATGCCTAAATGGTGCAAAACCTCAGCGACATCACGGCGCGCTCACAGAATAGGTTGGCGGGGTGTTCGTTAAAGCAAATATCAATAACTAATGGCTAGTTGACTGACTCTGGGTCGTCAATCAGTTCGCGAACCTCTTGGTCACAGCGGCAAGACTTCGCGATTTTAGCCGCCCAGGCATAAGCCTCTTCGGCGTCGGCAACTTCGAGAATCGAGAATCCACCAAGTCGCACGTCACTGGCTTTAAGTGGGCCTGGCGTTATCTTGCCATCGGCGCCAACCACAACGGGGCGGTCTTCGTGAAAGCCGCCGCCAAAAATCCACACGCCAGCAGCCTTTGCCTCGCGCACAACTGCGTGCGATTCGGCACCGATCTCGGCAAGTTCTGCCTCACTGGCAAAAGGCATGTCACCATCGTTGAATGAGATTATGAATCGCGCCACGGTCGCACCCTTTCAATAAACTTGAGATGCAAATAAGGCTAGCGGGTGAAAGAAGTGGTGCATGCCTAAGAAACCAAAGCAAGACCCATATTTGAATGGCACCTACTATCTAATTGATCTAGGCGGCCCTGGCTTCTTTGCTTCGATGCGAAGAAACCTACAAAAAGCGCGCCAGTCTGTTGTGGATTTTGGCATGGACTACCGCGGTCAGCAAACTGTCGAGCTGCGACTTGCCTACTATAGTTTGGGCCGTTCAATCAAAAATTCTGAAGTCGAGGCCCTAGAAGCATGGGCCAGCTGGTTAGAAAATAACGTCAGCAAGATTAAAGTGTTGAAGGCTAACTGGGTTAGCGATCAGCGATTGCTTGAAGCGATTGCAACTCAGTTGCAAATTGAACATCTAGAGCTAACTAGGCCTGTCAAAATCACCGATCTAAGTGCGTTGGCCTTGATGCCAAATTTAAAAACTTTGCACATCGAAAATTGCCCGCCTGATTTGGATTTCAGCCCGCTCAAAAAGGTGGCATCGCTAAGGCACCTGCATTTGCATTCGAGAAAGCCGCTGCGGTTCGATACCCTCTCTGGCTTGACGCAACTCGAAAGCCTGTGGATTGGCTCTGGCATTGACCCAGCCTTTGATGGCAAGTCCATAAAGGTCGACAATCTAGATTTCTTGCGCTCGCTAAAACAGCTCAAGCGCCTGCGCATAGATGAAGTGCGGCCAAATGACCGCGACTTCAGCGTCTTGTTGACCCTCAAGAATCTCGAGCAAGCTTGGTACGTCTATTTTCGAGGGCAGAAACCGACTCCACAAGAAATGGCAAAGGCGCACCCAGCTTTTGCAGCCGTCTATGAAAACAAGCTGAGGATTGATGAGATGTTGGCGAGAAGTCGCCAAAGCCTCTAGTCGCCAAGGTCGCTAGTCGCAAAAGTAGAAAGTCATCAAAGTCGCCAAGCGAGAATTCGATAGGCTTTTCGCATGACAAATTTGCCGCGCCCTGAAATCGAACCTATGCTCGAGCCCGCACCAGCCGAACTAACCATCAAAGACATGGTCGTGGGTGACGGTGCCGAAGCGCCAGTCGGAGCAACTGTTAAGGTGCACTACCTTGGTGTTGACTATGAGACCGGCGAAGAATTCGATTCATCTTGGGGTCGAGGCGAGTCGATTGAGTTTCCACTCGCACGCCTAATCAAGGGCTGGCAAGAGGGAATCCCAGGTATGAAAGTTGGCGGTCGCCGCATGCTTATTTGCCCACCAATTTATGCCTATGGCCAAGCCGGCGGCGGTCACGCACTATCGGGCAAGACCTTGGTGTTTGTTATCGATTTGCTGGGCGTCAACTAATTTAAGCGGTTCGGGCTTGGACGATTAGGGCCTAAGCGAGCAGGGCCAAAGCCAGAGCCACAAAGATGCCGACAAAGATTGCAGGCGTCAAATATTTAGCCGCATGCAGCCAAATGGCGTTTCTGCCGATCGTCTTGGCGATGGCGCTCTTAGGTTTAAGTGCCTTCATGTCACGGGCAACAGCCTGAGCCTCGTGTGCAGCGGAGTATTCAACAAGCGCACCCAAAATGCCTGATGCTAGCAAAATGCCGAGCACAGCCCAAACAGTGAAGCTGCCTGCTGCACGAATTGCCGGCACAGCACAAGCGGTAGTGATCAACAAGAATGTCGGCGCAAACTGTGCGACCACAAGTTGCATGCGATTTCTGTTCCAAAGCTGAATTAGGTCTTTTTCATCCATGTGCTTGCTCTCTGTTAGCGCGTCTACTAAAGCAAATATAGTTCGCCCGCGAGCGCACTAAAGCTTGAACGGGCAATGCCTGCAGATGTTGGCACAGCACTTGCCGTTGTCTGCGAGAGTTTTTGCGTTGAACACAAAGAAGCCAGTCTCTGGGTCTAGATAGCCGGGGTCGCCAAGTGCGATTGAGCGGTTGTGTTCGGCCATGATGTCGGCATACAACGGGTGCGCCTCACTCAG
>CAINTU010000204.1 GCA_903853515.1 uncultured Micrococcales bacterium
ATCGGTTCGCCGGCAATGAACCTTTTGCAGTTGCCAATCGTTGAAGGCGGCATCAAGTGGGGCAACACTGTTATCAAGGTTGCAGCGACCACGCTAAAGAAGACCAAAGCTAAGACCGTTACCGTTGGTGTTCGCCCAGAGAACCTAGTTGTTACACCTAAGTCAGGCATCGAAGTTGCAGTTGACCTAGTTGAAGAACTTGGTGCCGACGGCTTCATCTATGGCGCATCAAAGATCGGCAGCGAGAGCGTCGATGTTGTTGCACGTGTCGAGTCAAACAGCGCACCTAAATCAGGCAGCAAGATTTTCTTGAAGCCTTCTGGTGGCATCTTGCACTTGTTCGACGTTGAGTCGGGCGAGCGCCTTAACTAACTAAATCGGGGCTGCGCAAAACATGAGCTCAGCTCTTCAGATTACGGCTGCCACGGTAGAGCCAGCATTGCTGGATCTACCGTGGCAGTTGCCGTTAGAGGCCTGGCCGGCCGAAAACATCGTGGCGCTGCCAAAAGGTCTCAGCCGCCACACAGTTCGCTTTTCACATCTTGCCGACCATGTGATCGCGATTAAAGAAACGCTGCCCGAGCTGGCACGCGGCGAATACGAGATGCTTAAGACTTTGGTCAAACTGCAGGTGCCCTGCGTTGAGCCATTTGCGGTGATCACAGGTCGATCCGATGCCGATGGTCAAGAGCTGCCTGCGGTTTTGGTGACCAGACACCTAAAGTTTTCGCTGCCCTATCGGGCGATGTGGTCGCAAGGGTTGCGCCCAGACACTGCTAAGCGCCTGGTCGATGCGCTCGCTGGCCTCTTGGTGCGTTTGCACATCGTGGGTTTCTATTGGGGCGACGTCTCGCTATCGAACACCTTGTTTAGACGAGATGCCGGTGCGTTCGCTGCCTATCTGGTTGACGCCGAGACAGGCCAGTTATATGAAGGCGGGCTTTCGAATGGCCAGCGCGAGAATGACCTTGAAGTTGCCCGAGTAAATATCGCCGGTGAGCTCATGGATCTGATCGCCTCTGGCAACGCAGCCCCAGGTGTTGACGCGGTAGGTATCTCAGAGCGCATCATGGCGAAATACCGCGAATTGTGGTCAGAGCTAACCAGCGCAGAAACTTTCTCGATGAACGAGCGATACAAAATCAATCGTCGAGTCGAAAAACTAAATGCGCTTGGCTTCGATATTGAAGAACTCAGCATCGTTGCAGACGCGAATGGCAACAAGGTTCGCATTCAACCCAAGGTCGTTGACGCAGGGCACCACATGCGCCGGTTAATGCGACTGACCGGTCTTGATGTTGAAGAGAATCAGGCCAGACGACTGTTGAATGACCTAGACGGTTATCGATTGCAATCGGCAAGGCTAAACGCTGACGAAGAGGTGCTCGCGCACGAATGGCTGAGCAACGTATTCGAACCAGTGGTTCAGGCAATCCCCCGCGAATATGCAGGCAAGCTAGAGCCCGCCGAAATCTTTCACCAGCTGCTTGAACACCGTTGGTATATCAGCGAAGAGCAAGATCGCGAAGTTCCGCTCGAAGAAGCCGTGCAGTCTTATGTCAAAAACGTGTTGGCTAACCGACGTGACGAAGCGGCCGTGATTGCGCCGCACACCGAAAACATCACACTGCAAGCAGGTATTCCATCAGGCACCATCGTTGTCGATGAAGACGACGAAGAGGCTGACTGGCGCGACCTGGTCTAATCAGGCCGCTCAGCCGCAATTATTTCTTGGCAGATTTTGCGTTGCGAGCAACAGAAACTTGATATAGCGCGACGCTTGCTGCGATGCCTGCGTTTAGCGATTCGGTGAGAGCGTTGATCGGAATCGACAACACGGCATCACAGTTCTCTTGAACCAAACGCGAAAGACCTTTGCCTTCGCTGCCGATAACAAGAAGCAGCGGTTCGTCGCCAAGCTTGAAAGTCGGCAGTGACATGTCACCGTCACCGTCTAGGCCAACAACAAATAATCCACGTTTCTGAAATTCTTTGATGGTTGCGTTGAGGTTCGCTGCAAGTGCCACTGGGATTCTGGCGGCAGCGCCAGCCGAGGTTTTCCATGCGCTTGCGGTCACACCGACTGAACGTCGTTGCGGCACGATGACGCCCTGCCCGCCGAATGCGGCAACCGAACGTATTATCGCGCCGAGGTTTCTTGGGTCGGTAATGCCATCGAGTGCAACCAACAGCGGCTTTTGACCGCGAGCAATGATTTTGTCGAGCAGCTCTTGCGGGTGCTGATATTTGTATGGCGGCACTTGCAATGCGATGCCCTGGTGAACTGCGTCGTTGCCTGTCATGCGGTCGATCTCGGCCCTGGTGATCTCGTTGACCGGAATGCCGCGAGTGTTAGCTAAGTTGATTGCCTCTTTGACGCGGTCGTCAAATTCGATTCGTGCAGCAATGAACAGCGCTGCCGCCGGAACCTTCGAGCGAAGTGCTTCGACAACAGAGTTGCGGCCAGACAAAACTTCGCTGGCATCGGCGGCTTTTTGAACGCGCTGGCCCGAACGAGCGGCCGCACCTGCGTTGCCCGCGGTTCTAGCCCCAGGGGCTAAGAACTCACCTTTTTTGCTGGCGGCACTTGAGCCTGCAGTCGTGCGAGTGGTTCCTGCAGTCGTGCGAGTGGTGCCCGATTTGATGCCGGCCGGGCGCTCTGCCTTGCGACGATCTTTGGCTGCTGCAGCGCGAGCCTTTGGGTGGCCCTTGCGATCTTCGCCCCTAGGGGTTGGGCCTTTGCCCTCAAGCGACCTGCGGTTCTTGCCACCGGTGCCGGCCTTTGCGCCTTTGCCCGCTTTAGCCGCGCCTGGGCGTCCTGGTTTGCCAGCCATTAGTTACTCCACATCCATGTTGTTTTATCTGCTTGATCTTCAAGCACAACGCCCAACTCACTCAATTCAACACGAATAGAGTCAGCTAAAGCGAAATCTTTGTCGGCCCGCGCCTGTCGGCGGGCTAGCACCAGCGCGTCAATCTTGGCGACCGTAGCCTCGTCGGCACGATCTGCCCCTGCGCTTGCGGCGTCACCGAGTGCACCCTCGAAGCCGAGCACCCGAGCCATCGCGGTGACCTGTGCGGCAGCGCTTGCGGCTGCGGCAGTGTCAGCGGCATCTAGCGACGAGTTGCCGGCGCGAACAGCATCGTGCAGTGCCGCCAGTGCGGCAGGCACGTTAAAGTCGGCATCCATGGCATCAATAAATGCACTTGGATAAGTTGGCTCGGCCGCATCTCTATCGCCAGAAACGCCACCTGAGGTTTGGCCATTTGCGGTTTGAACATCACTCGCGCGGCGCACAAAGTTTTTGATGCGATTGAGCGCGCTCTCAGCTTCGGCAAGGGCGGTGGTTGAATAGTCGAGGGTTGAGCGATAGTGCGCAGAGCCAAGCCAATATCGAACCGCGCTCGCGCTGGCAGAGGCAAGCAACGATTCAGCGCTGATGCCGTTGCCAAGGCTCTTAGACATTTTTTGGCCGGCGATGGTAACGAGCCCGTTGTGCATCCAAAAGTTTGCAAAGTCAAAACCGGCAGCGCGAGATTGGGCTAACTCGTTTTCGTGGTGCGGAAACCTTAGGTCTAGACCGCCGCCATGAATGTCGAAGCTTTCGCCGAGCAGGGCGTGAGTCATGGCCGAGCATTCGATGTGCCAGCCTGGGCGACCTGCACCCCAAGGTGATTGCCAGCTCGCAGTGTCTGGCTCATCTGATTTATGGGCCTTCCACAAGGCAAAGTCAGTCGGCGATTTGCGGCCGTGGCTGCCGTCTTGCTCGCCCTCAAGATTTTCAATTTTTTGATTGGTTAGTTCGCCATAGCTAGGCCAACTGGCGGTATCAAAAAATACGTTTGCCGAGCCGTCGGTTGCGGCATATGCGTGGCCACGCTGAATCAAAAGTTCAATCAGCGTGATCATCTGCGCAATGAATTCTGTGGCCTTTGGTGTTTGAATTTCTGGCGCGGTTGTTGCAATGCCAAGCGCCGAATACGCGTTCTCGAATTCTTGGTTGACTGATTCGGCAAGTTCAAGCCAATCTCGGCTCTGATCTTTTGCGTTCGCCAGAATCTTGTCGTCGATGTCGGTCACGTTGCGCACAAACTTGACAGACAGCGAATGGCCGAAAGTCAACCAGTTTTTGATGATGTCGAACGCAACAGCACTTCGCAAATGACCTACGTGAGGTGCTGATTGCACTGTCGGGCCACAGACATAAATGGCCACTCTGCCTGCTTCAAGTGGCGCGAAAGCTCGCAAGGCTTGGGCCTTTGAATCAAAGATTTGCAGAGCCATGGTCAGAGCCTATCGGTGCGCATTTGAATCAAAGCTGTTGCCACCGCAGCAAGGCCTTCGCTTGCACCCAAGAATCCGAGCCCATCAGTTGTGGTGGCTCCCACGCTGACTGGCGCGCCAACCAACGCTGTCAAGGCCGCCTCGACCTCAACGCGGCGGGGCGAAAGCTTAGGGCGATTGCCAATCAACTGAACAGAAACATTGACCACGCTAAAACCCTTTGCCCCAAGCATCGCCAAAGTTGATTCGATAAACACAGTGCCGTTAGCACCAGCGTATTCCGGCCGGTCAACACCAAAGTTAGAGCCGATGTCGCCTAGGCCGGCCGCCGCCAATAAGGCGTCGACAATGGCATGCGAAACGGCATCGCCATCGCTGTGGCCTTCAAGCCCTATCTCGCCCGGCCAAAGCAAAGTGCCCAAATAAAGTGGTTTGGTCTGATCAGAGCTGAAGCGATGAGCGTCTGTGCCAATGCCGGTGCGCTGGTCATACTGACCTGCCGGTGCAGAACCCGAGCTCTGCATAAGTTCTGCATAGGCGAGATCTGCCGGCGTTGTGATCTTGAATGCAACTGCATCGCCTTCAACCGTGTGCACAGTGTGACCAAGCGACTGCATAAGCGCAGCGTCGTCGGTGAAATCGCCGGTCGAACTTTTATGTGCGGCAATCAGTTCTGCGGCAACGAATCCTTGGGGGGTTTGCGCCGCTCTCAATTCGCTGCGGTCGACTGCTGCAATCAGAACATTGCCATCAACTTTTTTAATGCTGTCGACAATTGGCAACACAGGCACAACGCTCAATCCAGTCTTTCGCACCGAGTTAGCGACCCGATCAAAAAGTTCAGCGCCAGCAAACGCTCGCGCGGCATCGTGTACGAGCACAACTTTTATGTCGCCGCGCACCTGAGTGAGCGCGTTCGTTATCGAACCTTGGCGCGAATTGCCGCCAGGGGTAAAAGCTAAAGCAATCTCGTGTGCACCAAGCGAAGTAACCTTGGCTCGCACAATCTTTTCGAATTGAGGCACGTGGTTTTCGTGAGAGGCAACAACAATCTGGGCTAAACCTGCGACAGCCACAATGTTCTCGAGCGCATGCTCAAGCAAAGACTGCTCGCCAACTCTGACAAGTGATTTAGGCATTCCGGCGCCAAGTCTGGTGCCATCGCCGGCAGCCACCAATACAACAGCCAAGTCGTTCAAAGCTAGGCCGCCTTTTCTGTTCATGGTGTTTGGCACAATGCCAAGCGCTAACCCGTTTTTGTTTGAGTGTGGCGCCCTATAGCGAGGCCGAAGCCAAAACCTTGTCTAGGTGTGCGCCGGCTTTTTCGTCATCAAATTTAAGTGCGAGAGCAAGCTCAGAAATCAAGATCTGCTTGGCCTTGGTAAGCATGCGCTTCTCACCAGCCGAGAGACCGCGGTCTTGGTCGCGGCGCCAAAGGTCACGCACAACCTCTGAAACCTTCATAACTTCGCCAGATGCCAGCTTCTCAAGGTTGGCCTTATAGCGGCGGCTCCAGTTGGTTGGCTCTTCGGTGAAGGCCATAGTCAATACGCCTTCAACTGCCTTAACACCCTTTTTGTCGATAACGTCTCGAACACCAACGTCAGACTGCGCGGTTTCGGCAGGCACCCAGATAGTCAAGTCGCCCTGAGCGACCTTGAGTTTTACATAAAGTTTGGTCTCGCCGCGCAGGGTCTTGTTCTTGACCTCAAGAATCTTGGCCGCGCCGTGGTGCGGATAAACAACCGTCTCGCCGACTTCAAATTTCATGCAACAGCTCTCTCTAGCAAACCCTAAGTTTACCACGAACCCCCTATTTTGAGCAGGTAAACTATAAAGGCTGGCCATCAGAGCCAAGACGAAATAAATGGAGGAAAATTGCTCGCCAAACGCGCTCTTACCGCTCTCGTTCTTAGCTCTGCACTGTTGCTTGGCAGCACCGGTTGCACCTTCATGGGCTCGGTCGAATCGCTAAAGCCATATCAAGCCACCGACGGTGCGCAACTTGATCTCGGCAACATCAAACTTCGCGACATCATTTATTTTTCTAACGGCAAAAAGGCCGAACTTTTCGGTTCGATCGTGAACTCTGGTCTCGACACTGAATCGGTTTCGATTCAATACATCGATGCAAATGGCAACTATTCGTTGCCGCTAGTCGAAACAGTTAGCGCCGGTCAAAAAATCGACCTAGGATTCAACGGCGGCAAGGCTTTGTCATTCGGAATCTACCCGCCAGCCGGCACAATGCTTACTTTTTATGTTGCCGCTTCGAGCCCGAATGGCCAGATCACCAACCAGCTAAACGTGCCGGTAAGCCCGTCATTGCCGCTCTATAGTTCGATTCTTGACTCGCTAAACGCCCCCGCAACTAAAAACTAGGCGACTAAAAACCGCTCGACTAAAGCTGAGCGACCAAAGCTGAGTGACTAAACCTCGTATTTATAACCCAAACCGCGCACAGTCATAAGATGCTCTGGCCGGGCTGGGTCGTCTTCAATCTTTGAACGCAGGCGCTTCACGTGCACATCTAGTGTCTTGGTGTCGCCGTAATAGTTTGAACCCCAAACGCGGTCAATGATCTGGCCTCTAGTCAATACTCGGTTCACGTTTTCTAAAAACAGTTCAAGCAGTTCAAACTCTTTGAGTGGCATAGCCACAACTTGACCGTGCACATAGACAATGTGCCTTTCGACATCCATGCGAATTGAACCGGCTTCTAGAATGCCGTCGCTGACCACTGCCTGTTCGCCACCTCGGCGAAGCACCGCCTTCATTCGTGCAAGCAGCTCGCGCGAAGAATAGGGCTTAGTCACATAGTCATCTGCGCCGATTTCGAGGCCAACAACTTTGTCGATCTCGTCATCTTTGGCTGTCAACATGATGATTGGCACCTGCGAGGTTTGACGAATCACCCGGCAGACCTCATTGCCATCTGCGCCCGGCAACATAAGGTCTAGCAAAATAATGTCAAAAGTTTCTTGCTTGAATTTCTCGATTGCTACGAGGCCGTCTTCGGCCTCGACAATGTCATAGCCTTCTTTGCCGAGCAAAAAAACCAGCGGGTCGCGAAGGCCAGCTTCGTCTTCGACCACCAAAACTTTAGTCATGGCTATTCCGTTTCACTTGTGCGGTCTGTGGGGGTTTGGCTGCTTGATGGCAAGCGAAGCGAAAAAGTTGAACCTAGGCCTGGGCGCGAAAAAACTAGCACCTCGCCACCATGGCTGATGGCGGCGTGCTTTACAAGCGAGAGCCCAAGACCGGTGCCGCCCGTGTCACGCGAACGTGAAGAGTCGACGCGATAAAAGCGCTCAAAGATGCGCTCTTGGTCTTCAACCGGAATACCAACGCCCTGGTCAGTAACAACCACCTCGGCAAAATCAGTTAGGGCGCGTACGCCGATGCCAACCTGCGAACCATCTGGGCTATATGAGATGGCATTTTCGATCAGGTTCTTAACCGCCGTGATTAGAACTTCGCGGTCGCCGTGCACAAGGATTCCCTCTGGCGCATCGAGCGAAATCTTGATGCCACGTGAATCGGCCAGGTTTTGGTTCAGTTCAACAGCCTCGATCACCAGGCCAGCCAAATCGAGTTCTTCTTTGCGGCGGTTCAGATCTGCCGACTGCACTTTCGAGAGCTGAATAATGTCTTGAACCAATGCGCCCAATCGTTTTGATTCGCGCTGCAGGTTGCCAGCAAATTTGCGCAGCATCTCTGGTTCGTCGGTGGCATTTTGAATAGCTTCGCTCAGCAAGCCAATTGAGCTGATTGGTGTTTTTAGTTCGTGCGAAACATTTGCCACAAAATCACGACGAGTGTCTTCGAGCCGCTTCAACTCGGTGCGGTCTTCGACTGCAATCATGATGTTTTGATCAGAAAGCAAAACCGCGCGGGCAGTCACGAATAGTTTCTGCTGATTAGCGCCACGGTCAAGCACGAAGTCTTCTGTGATCTGGCTGGCTGTTCGACGCACTTTGGCTGCCAATTCGTTCAGCTCGGCGAAGGTCATCTTGCCAAATTCGACCAAGCCCATTTCGTTTGCCGAAGGGGTTGCGCTTACGACACGGCCTGACTGGTCTACCACGATGCCAGCGTTCGAAAAAAGCTCTAAAAAGTTGATGGCGTCAGAAGATATCGCAGTCAATGAGCCAGATTGCCCCATTTTGCGCTCCTTCAGCTGATATTCCCTAGTGAAGAAAGCTGCTGCGAGAGCGCCTGCAACTAGCCCAACGATCAGCCACAACCAGGTCTCGCTCACAACTTCAACACTACCGATTGTTTCATTCGACACAGAAAATCTGTTCACTTAGTTACCGTATTAGCCAAGCGTTTACCGTGTTGTGCCTGATAATTCACTTAACTCTGTAAAGGTTGGCGAAAGGCAAAATCCAGGATGGCGGAACGCATGCGCGAAGTATTTCAACGTGAACTGATTGAAGTTCAGGATCGATTGGTCGAACTCTCAGAGCGAGTCACAACGATTATGCAGAAGGCCTCAAGCGCCTTCTTGAATTCAGACGTGCAGCAGGCCGAAGAAGCCATTGCCCTCGGTGAAATCAATGAAGAGAAGGCGCTTGCCCTCGATGAACTTGTGATTCGCATTTTGGCAAGGCAATCACCTGTGGCGCGCGATTTGCGAATCCTTGTATCTGCGCTTCGAATCAGCGCATCACTCGAGCGCATGGGCGCTTTGGCTTCGCACATTGCCTCTATTGCTCGCTACCGTTTTCCGCAATCTGCAGTGCCTAGCTCGCTAGTGGCCACTTTCACCGAGATGGGCAAGCTCGATGTTGCCCTCGGCCAAAAACTGACCGAACTTTTGCGCAACACCGATCTCGATCAAGCCCGCGCGATTCAGGCTGAAGACGAGCGAGTCGATGAATTGCACCGCAACGTGTTCGACATCGTGCTCGCTGATAGTTGGAAAGAAAACGCAATGTTCACCGTCGACGTTACTTTGGCTTCGCGCTATCACGAGCGCTTTGCAGACCACGTGGTCGACATCTCTTCGAAAGTTTCTTATCTAACCACTGGCGAGTGGTCAGAAGACTAAAAACCTAAAAGGCCCAGAAACCCTAAAAACCTAAAAAGCCAAGAAAACCTAGAGCTAGATTACTTTTTGCGCTGGTTGGCAACCGCGGCAGCACCAGCGGCAGCAGCCTCGGGGTCAAGGTATTCGCCGCCAGCAACCAGTGGCTTTAGATTCGCGTCTAATCGATAGACCAGCGGAATGCCGGTTGGAATATTCAACTCGGCGATGTCATCGTCGCTTATGCCATCAAGATGCTTGACAAGCGCCCGCAACGAGTTGCCGTGAGCCGTTACCAAGACTGTTTTGCCGGCGAGCAAGTCTTTGCTGATCTCGTCTTGCCAAAGCGGCATCATTCGAATCAAGACATCTTTTAGACATTCGGTCTTTGGCACCTTATCGCCAAGGCCTTCATAACGCTCGTCGTGCGCCTGCGAAAATTCGTCGTTGTCGTCAATCGGCGGTGGCGGCACGTCGAAACTTCTGCGCCAAGTCTGAAATTGCTCGGCGCCATATTCAGCCAAAGTCTGAGCCTTGTCTTTGCCCTGCAGCGCACCATAGTGGCGTTCGTTTAGACGCCAGTCACGCTTAACATCAATCCACTCGCGGTCGCAATTTGCCAACGCAATCTGTGCGGTATTGATAGCTCTCTTTAGTCGGCTGGTATAAAGCAGCTCTGGTTTCAGGCCAGATGCCTCAATTAATTCGCCAGCGCGCGCTGCCTCTGCCCTGCCCTGATCGCTCAGGTCGACATCGACCCAACCGGTGAATAGGTTCTGTTGGTTCCACAGCGAGTTGCCGTGGCGAAGCAAGATAAGAGTGATGTCGTTAGCCATGCAACAAGTTTAACCTGCGCAGGCACTTGGGCTAGCGTTATGTTTGTGGCGATAAAGAAACCGGTTGGCGCGATAACCCGCGGCACAACTAACCCAAACCGGTTGCGCCGCATCGATCGATATCTGGCCGCGTTGCCAATAATTCGAAACACAGCGCAGCCGATAGTTGTAGACCTAGGATTCGGTGCCAGCCCCATAACCGCTATCGAACTTCAGGCACGTCTTGGCAAGGTGAATTCGCGCGCGCTAGTTGTTGGCATCGAAATCGATCGCGAAAGAGTCGAACGAGCGTTGCCTTTTGAGAATGAGAACCTTAGATTCACCAATGGCGGGTTCGAGGTGCCTTTGCCAAAATCACTCGGCGAGAACCGTCAGGTCGAATTGATTAGAGCACTGAATGTGTTGCGCCAATATGACGAGTCTGAAGTGCTGCCGGCCTGGCAACTTATGCAGACACGTTTGACTAATGATGGTCTTTTGATTGATGGCACTTGTGACGAGATCGGTCGATTGGCCTGCTGGGTGACTGTGGCAAAGACTGGGCCGCAATCGCTCACTATTTCGCTTCGGCTGTTAGGCCTTGAGAATCCGAGCAAAGTTGCCGAGCGACTGCCTAAGATTTTGATTCACAAAAATGTGCCGGGCCAGGCAATTTATGATCTTTTGACTCAGCTTGATTCGGCTTGGGCGGCCAATGCACCCCTTGGCGTCTTCTCGCCACAACAGCGCTGGGTTGCCACTTGCCGAAAACTTTTGGCTGCCGGTTGGCCTATCGAAAACAATCCGAAGCGTTGGCGGCTTGGCGAGCTAACCGTTGCCTGGCCCGCGGTGGCGCCTAAATAGTGTTGGCTTAACTTATGCGATTTTCAATACAGAACCTGAAAGCTCTGATGGCCGCACTGACGGCCACAGCTCTCGCCCAAGCGGTGCTTATTTATTGGGGTTTTCACAGTGTCGGCACCCCAATCGGTGATCTTGACTTTGCTTACCGCCCATGGATTCACAACATGGTGACTGGGCACTACATTTTGGGCATCAATCATCCGTGGGTTTACCCCGTTCTAGCGCTAGTGCCGATCTATGCGGCTTGGATGATCGGTCACGTTCATCACTTTGTCACTGGATGGTACATCGTCGAAGTGGCTTTTCAACTTATCGCCGTAAGCATCTTTATGAAATTCGGTCGCGCATCAGCTCGACTGGTTCTGGTGTTTTGGTACCTCGCATTCATGATTTTGCTTGGCCCGGTTTCTGTGTCGCGTTTAGAGTCTTTCGCAGTGCCGCTGGCCCTAATGGCTCTAGGGCAGTTGCTCGATGGCAAATCTGGGGTGATCCACTCGACGATAAATGCACTCATTAAGGTTTGGCCGGTGGTGTTTATCGCGAGCATAATCACGACCGCCAAGGATCGCCTGCGCCAACTTTTGTGGGCGCTATCGATCAGCTTAGGAATTGTTTTGGCCGCGCTTGCAATTGGTGGCAATTTGGCAGACATTTTTAGTTTTTTAAGCGATCAGGCAAAAAGGAACACTCAGGTTGAATCGATTTTTGCTCTGCCAAGCCTTTGGTACGGCGCAATGAGTCACACTCAACCAGTGCAATACAACCCCGTTATGTTGACTCTCGAAGTTCATGGCAAATATTCGCATCTCGGCCAGGTTTTGAGCGCACCACTTCTGATTCTCAGCCTGTCACTTGCAATCGCGCTTGCATATCTGGCGGCCAAAAAATCGACCAGCGTTATTCAGGTGACAGCTTTGTTGTCGTTTAATCTCGCTTTGGCGCTAATCGCATTTAACAAAGTCGGTTCACCGCAATATATTGACTGGCTAATCGTGCCAGTGCTTTTCGTTGCAGCAACAAGATGCGATTTCAGCAAGCTCTACTTAGGGGCTATGGCGGTAATCAGTGGGCTGACTGCAATTATTTATCCTGAAATCTATGGCCAGATCTTGACCGAGCAACCTTTGGGCCTAAGCGTTCTCACCTTGAGAAACCTTCTGGTGCTTGCACTTTGGGTTTTCACTTCGGTTCAGCTCGCTCGGTTAGCAATTAGAGGCAGCCGCTCGACAGATCAGACTCGAATCTAAAGCCCTTTAATCTAAAGCCCTTGGATTTAGCGCACTGGAATCAGCGCACTTAAGTTAGTGACGAATCGAGCAGTTGTAGATATCTCGCTTGGCTTCCCACTTTTGACCTCTATCGTCGAAGTGCTGGCAATGCCCTATTACCCAATCCAAGATTTGTTGAGAATCAGAATTAGGCCATAGGTGGGCGGCAATTGCTTTTCGCGCCATTCCATCTTTGGCAGTGTTGTCGAGAACAAGACGAACCTTGTTAGTGAGCACCATTTTTTTGAACGCATCAAGAGTTGGCACTGGGTCGCTGCCGTTGAAGCCGCCGATGGGCAATATTGGCTCTTTAGTGTCGAGAATCCATGGCGAAGCATCTACTGCTGTGAACATTGCAAACAAATATGCGCTGCCGGCGCGATGGCTCTTGCCATAGGCCAGAATCGATTTGATATCAGATTTGGTGTCATACATATTCGTTTGACCTGCAGGTGGCAGGTCAATATTTTCACCGGTAGGCAGAGCCAATTTATGTGTTGGAGCGCCTTTTTGAACGCTCATAGGGCCGGCTACCGGGTTGAAACTGCTCGGCTCATGCCTGGTTTTGAAGGCCCAGGCAGCTGGTGTGGCGATCAAGGCGACTATGAGCACCGGCACCAAAGTCAAATTGATATAACGGTTGTTTCGCACTCGGGTAAATAAAAATATCGCTAACACAACTAACGCCGCGATTTGAAAATAGGTGACCGCTCTTAAGTAACTGCCATATCTGATCGACAAGAGTATTGCAGTGCCAGTTGCCACAGCAACAAGCGTCAGCACTTGCGAACGCTTTTGCTCTTTAAACGCTTCGAAGAGAGCGAGGCTTATCAGCGAGGCCATGGGTATCGCCAAGATAGCGGTATAAAACTGGTGCATTCCGGCCACTGCCGAATACATCACAAAGAGCGTCGCGAACCAGGTTGTCATCATTGCCGCAAAAGGGTTGAAGCGCTTATTCAAAGTCAACAGTGCAATCGCCACTACGGTCGCAGGAATCATCCATGCAATTTCGCCAGCCACCCAGTGGTTGAACAAACGGCCGATTCCAGCTGGCCCAGCAAAACTCGGGGCGATTGATTTGTAGGCGAGGGCATCATGGCTTTGGCTGAATCGGCCCAACCCGTTGTAACCAAAAACCATCTCCCACGCTGAATTTTTGAGCGTGCTGCCGATGTAAGGTCGATTGCTGGCTGGCACAAAACTCACCACGATGATCCAGGCGAGCGAGGCAACAAGACTCAGGCTGCCAGCAATAGCTAGGTCACGTATCTTGATCAGCCAAGACTTCTTGAGCATCAAATATCCGACTATCAGAGCCGGCCAGATTGCCCACGCCTCGAGCATGTAAGACTGAAATGCCAATGCGATTACGAGGCCAGCTAAGGTCAAATACTTGAGCGAGCCGTCTTGATTTTGCTCGCCCGGAATTTCAACTTTGCCCGACCGGCCTAGGCCGAATGCCTTGGTTGACATAAAAATAACAAGAGTCAAACTCAGAAAAAACGCTGGCTCGGGTTGATTAGATTGGGCTACTGCTGCGAGCACCGGGGTGGTGGCCGCTATCAGGCCCGCGACTAAACCCCAAGTTTGATTCGAAATTGTTTTTACAGTGTGTGCCAACACGACAGTGCCCAAAGCAAATGCCAAAACATTTGGCAGGTTAATTGCCCAGATTGAGAAACCAAAGAAATGCACCATGATTGCTGGCAGCCAGAATGATCCTGGGACTTTGTCTAGCGAAATAGAACCAAGCGGTTCAATGGCACCAAAAAACAGGTTGCTTAAAGACTTGCTCATCGAATATTCAATGGCTGCGTAATAGTGGTTATAAGCACCCGACTTTAGAGTCGAAGCAAACACAGCTGCAGTTACTAACCCGAGCAAAGCAAGTTTGATTGGCCACACAAATTTGGTCATAGTTTCTATTGAACCTGAGCCCATTTGCTTGAATGTTCGAGCCTTGGTCTTACACAGCAGATTCTCAGCCGAGCTCAATGCTCAGAGTGCCAAACCGCCAGGCTAAATGACCGGCAACTCAGCCCTGGCTTCTTCTTCACTCATGCCACTTGCGCAAAGCAGATCAACCAACATTGGGCGCAACAGCAGAAGCACGCTCGCCTCGCGCACCTGGTCGGCGATGCCAAAACGTTTTGGGTCGAGTTGGTGAATGATTTCGGCTAACTGCTCTTGCGCGTCAATCAGGCGCGCGGCATCGGTGAGCCCTAACTGCAAGGTGCCGGCAGCCTCGCCGATTTGCTCGAGCAGGTCAGCAAGGTATGGGCGAGCAATGGCATCCTTGATTAAAAAATCAACGCGACGAACGACAACGCGCAAGTTTCGGGTGGCTAGATCCATGCCGCGCATGAGTCGAACTTGGCCTCGAAGATCATCGCGATATTTGATCAAAAACGGTGAAATTCTGGCAACTGCGATTGCGCTATCGAGCGACATGCGCCAATTGTCGACAAGCGGTTGCGAGCGACGAACGCGTTTTAGAGTTTCGTCAGCCAGCGCGATATTGGCATCGCGCAGCGCAATCACCAGCGAGCCAAGTGCATCGGTGAAAATCTGAAACAGCTTCTCGGCATCGGTGCGGGCAAGGCCTCGCGGGTCACGAGGAATAAGCGCTGTGACTAAAAGGGCAACTAGCCCACCGACCACGCCATCGAGGCTGCGCACAAAAACTCCGCCGGGTGGCGCCGGCAAAAGTTGCACAAGCATGGCTTGAATGCCGGCTGTTAGCGCAAAGGCAGAACTGCCCGAAAACAATCTGGCAGCAAGCAAAACTAAAAGCAGCACGACACCAATTTGCCAAATGCCTGCACCGATGGCGCTGAGGGCGAAGTCGCTAATCGCGATGCCGAGCACCATGCCGATTGCAGTTTGCAAGATGCGCCTGGGCCTTGCATCGCGACTGAACCCGAGGCTGGTGATTGTGACTGTCACCGCTAGCACCGGCACGGGGTGCTGCAAAACGAAGTGTGCGAAGCAATAAGCCGCAACTGCACCAATCGCGATTTGCAACGCCGGTGCCAGCGATTCGATCACTCGTGCCACAGCGTTGCGCAGATTGTCTCTGGCGGCAGTCGAAATTCTTGATTGTTTGGTCATAGCTTGAGCAAAACTCGCTTAGTTGAGACCGATGCGAAAATTGCCGGCAAGTTTATTTTTGATGTCTGCCTCTGCCCCAGCGGTGGGCGGCACAATCACCTGCTGAGTCGCACTGATGCCAAGTTGAGCCCCGGCCTCGAGCTCGGCCCCGAACTCGGCATCGGCCTCGGCAACTTTTGCGGCGTGCACCTCGAGTGGTGCATCGATTGGCACATTGCGTTTTACCAAAGCAAGTGCGATTGGCCCCATCTCGAAGTGGCTGCCAACAGACGTGACTCGACCAACCGGCTCACCAATAGGTTGACCCGCGGCATCGAGCTGAAAAACTAAGTCACCAACATTTGCGTTGACGTGCCCAGAGCCATCCATGTGCAAAAAAACTAGACGGCGCGGTGGGTGGCCAAGATTGTGCACTTTAGCCACCGTTTCTTGACCCCTATAACAACCCTTAGACAAATGCACGGCAGTGGCCAACCAATCGAATTCGTGTGGCAATGCGCGCTCATCGATTTCGTTTGGGGCGGCCGGGCGCCAGGCTGCAACGCGCAGAGCATCAAGCGCCGCCACCGAGGCCAACGGTGCATCAGCCAAAATCTGACCGCTGCCGGTTTCTGGCAAAAGTGCCTCGAAGTAATCAAACTGCTCGGTAGGCGCGGCGCCATAGCGAAATCCGCCAGGCGCGGTGACCGGCCACGAGTCTGACCAAATCAGTTCGCCCAAACCGAAGGTGCCGGCCGCAGCGGCAAAGCCTGCAACGGCAACAAAGTTGGCGCTTTCGTCGGCCAATTGAACTTTGCTTCTAAAAATCATGCGACTCAAAAAAGCGAAATATTCCGCAAAGCCATCGCTATGGGTTATGCACCAGACTTTTGTCGAATCACAAAAAATATGAAAAACACGGATTATGTGACCCTGCACATCAAGATGCAGGGCTTCTATTGATTCGCCTGCCTGCAGGCCTGTGATCTTTTGGCTGAGCATCGAATTTAACCACTCGAATCGGTCATCGCCCGAAACTGTGAAAACGCTCACTGCAGGCAATCGCACCAACGCGCGGCCAGCCAGCAGTTCTCGCTGAGCGATGTTTGGATTTTCGATTAGTTGCGACATAACCCGAACCTAGCCAATGCGATCGAGTTCAACCGAAACAAGAGGCACCATCTCGTCGCGCACACTGGCGGCCACCTCTTGCACCCACAGCAATTTTGTTATGCCCTCTGTGGTCAAAGTGCCATACATGCGCTCGGCATAGCCCCAGCTCTTGCCGGCTTCAACCAGATGGTAAGGCATGTGGCTGCCAGCGACCGTGCGCATATCGATGCGGCCCTTAGCAACCTGGCCGGCATAAACCTCATAGGCGCCGCCCGAGTGAATGATTGATGCCTCGATGTCGAAGCCGCCATTGGCATTTCGCAAACGCTCAAGATCTTCTGCCGACTTGATTGAGATATCGCCCGAGCCAGGCAACAACGCCGGCCCGTGATCGCCCCGCTCGGCAGGCCTAGCCAGACGCCAAAAACCAAGCTCGGCCGGCAACTCGATGCCGACAGAGTTATCTGAGTTAATGAGCCTCGAAGTAGCGTGATAGGTCAAATAATTTGCAGATTCAACCGAAAAAGTGACGTTCTGTATGATTTTGTGTTCAACCGGTTCGGCATCAGCGCTCACGAAGCGGCTAGAGACCACACCGGTGCCTAGCCAACTGCCAACCAAGAAAGCAAGCGGAGTCAGCTCGACCGACAGGCCTTCAGGCATAACGAACAACTAGCGCTGGCCCTTAAACAGTTTGTAAACCACAAGGATTGAAAGCGCGCCGATAGCTAGACCTGCAATCACCAGCAGGCCAAGAAAAAAGAGATCAAGAGGCATGATTCGATTTTATGCCAACTAGATAGAGCGGGCCACCAAAATATAGAGCCCCGCAACAGCCAAGATCGCCCAACTGCCGCCAGCCACAAAAATCAAGCGGCGCACGATGCCTTCGTGATTTGCCTTGAAGAGGTGAATCATCGCCACAAGCGAAAGCGCGCCAGCGAGCAAGATGCCGAACCCCTTGGTCACGTTGTGGTCGTCAAGAAATGCGATTGCCAGCACCGCGCCGATGGCAACGAGTGCCCAAATTACGGCTATCTGAATCCAATCGCTTTTCACCCTTTAATCATGCCCTAGGCGTTAGGCGCCGGCCCGCAAATCGGCGGTGGGGCTTAAAAGGTAAGATTTAAGCACTATTTAAGGTGGCAAATGGCTCAACTGCTGGTGTTGTCTGATTCGTCTGAGCACGACTCGCTGCCTGCGCTTGCCCTGTTGAGTCACCGCGTTCGCCACATCGCAGCAGAGCCTGCCAACCTTGTTTCTGCGCCGGTTGCCGACCTAATTTTCTTGGATGCCCGCAAAGACCTGACCAACGCAAAGTCATTGGCGAAACTTTTGATCACCACCGGTTTAGCTTGCCCACTGATTGTGATCGTCAACGAAGGCGGGCTAGCTGCTTTGTCGGTTGACTGGGGTTCGGCTGACATAATCCTTGATTCTGCTGGCCCAGCCGAAATCGAAGCTCGCATTCGTCTAGGCATCGGGCGCGCCATCGCCGCGACAACGGGTGACACGATTCAGACCTCTGGCCTCGTGATTGACGAGACAAGTTATTCGGCAAAAGTGCATGGCCACCCACTCGATCTGACTTTTAAAGAATTCGAGTTGCTGAAATTTTTGGCACAACACCCAGGTCGCGTATTTAGCCGCGAGCAACTGTTGAGCGAAGTCTGGGGTTATGACTATTTCGGTGGCACGCGCACTGTTGATGTGCACATTCGTCGCCTGCGAGCCAAACTCGGCGACCTTGAGTCGTTGATCGGCACAGTGCGCAACGTTGGTTATCGATTCAACCGACTTGAAGACGCGCAAGCATTCGAAGCAAATTTTTAGCAACAGAAGTTATTAGACGTTAACTTTCAGATAACCAAACGATGTCAGGATTAAGACATGGATGAAGAGACGATGGCAATCACCTTGCCCGAAAATGGCAAGAATCTGCCCGCAGATCGCTTTCTTGACCGCGAACTAAGTTGGTTGGCTTTCAACGAGCGCGTGCTCGAATTAGCAGAAGACGAAACATTGGCGCTTCTAGAGCGCGTGAACTTTTTGAACATCTTTGCCTCAAACCTTGATGAGTTTTTTATGGTGCGAGTGGCTGGGCTCAAGCGCCGCATCGCGACCGGCCTTGCAGTGATCTCAAGTTCAGGCACCAGCCCACAAGATGTGCTGACTCAAATCAGTGAAGAAACCCATCGCCTGCAGGCCCGCCACGCAAAACTGTTTATCGAGGCGATTGAACCTGCACTCGCCGAATCAGGCATCCACTTGGTTGACTGGGCGAATCTTGATGCAGGCGAAAAAGCTGCACTAAGTGAGATGTATCACAGCCAGATTTTTCCGGTGCTAACACCGCTCGCTGTCGACCCTGCACACCCTTTTCCTTATATCTCGGGCCTATCGCTGAACATCGCCGTTGTGGTGCGCAACAGACAAACCAACGCTGATCTTTTTGCGCGTGTGAAAGTGCCGCCGACCTTGCCGCGTTTTGTGCGAGTGCCAGGCAACTCGAGTTTGACCAATGCCCGCTTTGTGCCGCTCGAAGCGATCATTGGCGAACACCTTGATTCGCTTTTTGCTGGCATGGATGTGCTGCAGCACCACACCTTTAGGGTTACCAGAAACGAAGACCTTGAAGTCGACGAAGACGATAGCCCCAACTTGCTTTTAGCGCTCGAGAAAGAGTTGTTGCGACGCCGCTTTGGCCCAGCCGTGCGACTAGAGGTTGCCAGCAACATCGACGGCCAGGTGCTCGAACTTTTGAAAGGCGAGCTCGACATCGAAGACGAAGACGTCTATTCGCTGCCAGCGCCGCTTGATCTAACCGGTCTTGCCGAGATTGCCTATTTGCGTCGCCCAGATTTGCACTACCCACCGCACAACGTGATAACGAATCGCTATTTGCAGTCTGCGCACGACGACGATGCCAGCATCTTTTCGGTGCTGCGCCAACGCGACGTTTTGCTGCACCACCCATACGAGTCATTCTCGACATCGGTGCAGGCATTCGTTCAGCAGGCAGCTGCCGACCCTAAAGTGCTCGCAATCAAGCAGACCCTATATCGCACAAGCGGTGACTCGCCGTTGGTCGAAGCGCTAATCGAGGCGGCAAAGGCTGGCAAGCAGGTGCTTGCGCTGGTCGAAATCAAGGCACGCTTCGACGAGCAAAACAACATCACTTGGGCACGCAAGCTCGAGCAAGCCGGCGTGCACGTTGTCTATGGCATCGTTGGTCTCAAAACCCACTGCAAGCTTTCGCTTGTGATTCGCCAGGAGGGCAACCAACTTCGCCGCTACTGCCACATTGGCACGGGTAACTACAACCCGAAAACAGCACGCTACTACGAGGACTACGGGCTTCTAACCACTCGTGAAAGCGTTGGCGAAGACCTAACTCGTCTGTTCAACCAGCTTTCGGGTTATGCGCCGGACGCAACTTTCAAGTCGCTGCTGGTTTCGCCAGGCAGCGTTCGCCAGGGCCTAACCGATCGCATTGAGCGAGAAATCGCTCACAAGGAAGCCGGCAAAGAGGCCAAAATATCGCTCAAGGTCAACTCAATCGTTGATGAACAAATCATCGACGCGCTCTACCGCGCTGGGCAAGCGGGGGTCGAAGTTGAGATTCTCGTTCGAGGCATGTGCGCGCTAAGGCCAGGAGTTCCTGGTTTGAGCGAAAGCATCAAGGTTCGAAGCGTCTTGGGGCGTTACCTCGAGCACTCACGAGTCTTTAGTTTTGCTAATGGCGGTGACCCCGAATACTTCATCGGCTCTGCCGACATGATGCACCGCAACTTGGACAGGCGGGTCGAGGCACTTGTTCGCGTAGTGCAGCCGGACCACATAAAGGATCTAGCTTCAATGTTTGATTTGGCAATGAGCGATGAAACGTCATCGTGGCGCCTCGGCCAAGACGGTAACTGGACGCGACACAAAACACCGATCGATGTGCAGGACGAAACCATGCGAGAGATTTCCGCGCGTAAGGCTGGCCGCTAAAGCATGACAATTTACGCTGCCGGCGCGCTTTGCTGGCGTGAAGACAAGGGGCGTCTCCTTGTTGCTGTGATTCATCGTGCGAGATATAACGACTGGGGTTGGCCAAAGGGCAAGGTTGATCCGGGCGAGACGCTGCCTGAGACAGCAGTGCGAGAGATTCTTGAAGAAACCGGTCTGAGTATCCGTCTGGGCATGAGCCTCGGGGTGCAACAATACAAATTACCAAACGGAAAAGACAAAGAAGTTCACTACTGGGCTGCCAAGGTTTCTTCGAGAGCTTTGAAAGCTTCTAACTTCAAGCCTTCCGAGGAGGTTGCCAAGGTCGACTGGCTGACTCCAGACGAAGCGGCGCTAATGCTCACCTACGAGCACGACAAAATATTCCTCGAAAAACTGGTCTTGTTGCATGCCCAAGAGAAGCTCGACACCAAACCCTTTATAGTACTTCGACACGGTAAAGCCACGCCGAGATCTGCCTGGACCAAAGGCGAAGAGAGCCGCCCACTGCTGGCTGCTGGCAAAATGCAGGCCAAATCGCTCAAACTCTTGCTCGCCTGCTGGGGAGCCAAACGAGTGGTCTCGAGCCCTTGGGAACGCTGCAAGGCAACGGTTGGCCCATACGCGATGGTCCGAGGCATTCCCGTGGAATATAAGGATTCGCTCACCGAGTCGGGCAACAAAG
>CAINTU010000205.1 GCA_903853515.1 uncultured Micrococcales bacterium
CGAGCGCGCGGGGGTCAGCGTTTTCGCGCCTGAGCCTGGCAACGGTGTGGGCAACCCGGTCAGCGTTGCAAAAGATTCGATCAAACACGCAAAGCAAAAACAATTCAGTGTTGTGATTGTTGACACCGCCGGCCGTTTGGGCATCGACGAAGAGTTGATGAAGCAAGCCAAAGACATTCGCAAAGCCGTTGACCCAGACGAAGTGCTTTTCGTAATTGACTCGATGATTGGTCAAGATGCCGTCAACGTAGCCAAGGCCTTCGATGAAGGCGTCTCGATCACCGGTGTTGTGTTGACCAAACTTGATGGCGATGCAAGAGGTGGTGCAGCCCTATCGGTTGCCACGGTCACCGGCAAACCAATTGTTTTCTCGTCGACCGGTGAAGGCATCGACGCGTTCGAGCCGTTTTATCCAGACCGCATGGCGTCTCGAATTCTCGACATGGGTGATGTGCTAACCCTTATTGAGCAGACCCAAAAGACTTTCGACGAAGAAGAAACCCGGCGCCTGACCGAGAAGATGGCCAAGGATGCCTTCACGCTCGAAGACTTTTTAGAACAGCTTCAGCAGATTCGCAAGATGGGCTCAATCAAGGGTCTGCTCGGCATGATCCCAGGGGCTAACCAGATGCGTTCGCAACTCGAAAATTTTGACGAGCGCGAAATCGATCGCACCGAAGCCATTATTCGCTCGATGACCCCGAGTGAGCGTCATGATCCAAAGATCTTGAACGGTTCGCGTCGATTGCGCATCGCCAAAGGTGCCGGCATGACCGTGACCGATGTGAACGGGCTTGTAAATCGGTTCGAGCAGGCCGCCAAAATGATGAAGACTATGGCTCGCGGCGGTAATCCTGGGTTGCCTGGCATGCCGCAAATGGGTATCGGTGGCGGCGCTGGTTCGGCAGCTGGCAAAAACAAGAAAAAAGATAAAGGCAAAAAAGCTGGCAAGTCGGGTAACCCGGCTAAACGCGCAGCCGAGATTGCCGGAATCGACTTTTCTTCCGAAACGCCTAAAGGCCCAGGATCAGCTTTCGGGCTTTAATCTTTGACCTTGGTTGCCTGCCCCAAAGATTTCTGGCAGAATAGAGCGGTTGCCCTCGGTTTGACCCTCTAACCAAATCAAGGCGCAACCCCATTGAGCTTTTACCGAGTGTGCCCCCACGCTCACGGTTGATCGTTCGCCCCAATACACAACAAACAGGAGCATTGTGGCTGTAAAAATCCGCCTAAAGCGTCTCGGAAAACTCCGTACGCCTCACTACCGCATCGTCGTTGCCGACTCACGCACCAAGCGTGATGGCCGTGTAATCGAAGAAATTGGCCGTTATGTGCCAACCACAGAGCCTTCGATCATCGAAGTTAACTCAGAGCGCGCGCAATACTGGCTAGGCGTTGGCGCACAGCCAACCGAGCAGGTCGCAGCTCTTTTGAAGCTAACCGGTGACTTTCAGGCATCGAAGGGCGACAAGAACGCCAAGAACGTCGTTAAGCCTCAGGTTGCAAAGCCAGTATTCGCTGCCGATGGCGCTAAGAAGCCAGTTCTAAAGCCTCGCGAAGAAATCGTTGTTAAGAAGCAGGTTGACGAAGTGGCTGAGGCAGTTGCCGAAGCGGTTGTCGAAGCTGCAGTTGAAGAAGCATTGGTTGAAGCAGCCGTTGAGGTTGCAGCCGAAGAAGTAGCAGCAGAGGCAGTTGCCGAAGTTGTTGCTGAAGCGGCAGCCGAAGCTGCAACCGAAGAAGCCGCTGCTGAGCCAGCTGCTGAATAAATAGAGGTTTAGTCGTGCTAGCTGCTGCGCTCGAACACTTGGTCAAGGGCATCGTCGATCATCATGAAGATGCCACCGTCACCGAACGATCAACCAATCGGGGCGACCTGCTTGAGATTCACGTTCACCCTGACGATCTTGGTCGAGTGATCGGGCGCAACGGCCGCACCGCCAAAGCCCTGAGAACCATCATCAACGCGCTTGCCGATGGCAAAAAAGTGCGCGTTGATGTGGTTGACACAGATTTCTAGCAAGACCACCCTTCGGGTCGGTCGGCTAGTCAAGGCTCACGGCCTCAAGGGTGCTATCAAACTCGAGCTTTATACAGACTCACCAAATGAGCGCTTCGTGCCAGGTGCTATTCTGCAGCTGCAGGTGCCAGAGACATCGAGTTGGTTCGGCAAGACCGTAACCGTGAATGAACTGCGCTGGTATAACGCGCAGCCGGTAATTTTTCTAAAAGACATCGAAGACCGCGAAGCGGCCGAGACTCTAATCAAAGCTATTTTGCTCGTCGACCAAGACGACTCGGTTTTGCCAACCGAAAAAGATGCTTGGTATGACCACCAACTTGTCGGCCTAAAGGTTATTCGCGACGGCAACCAGATAGGTGTTGTGACTCGCGTTGAGCACCTGCCAGCGCAAGATTTGCTTCAAATAAAAACCCCCGATAATCGCGACGTGCTAGTGCCTTTCGTCAAAGCGATAGTGCCATCGGTCGATGTCGCTGGCGGCACATTAACTGTGACCCCGCCTAATGGCCTCTTTGAAGAGCTCGAGAGCGAATAGTTATGCGTATCGACGCAATCACCATTTTTGTCGATTACTTTAATTCGCTCGAGCTCTCGTTGCTTGGCAAAGCGCGCTCGACCGGAATATTAGATTTTCAAGCGATAGATCTTCGCGATTTCACCAACGACAAGCACCGCACCGTTGACGATAGCCCTTATGGCGGCGGTGCTGGCATGCTAATGAAACCTGAACCCTGGGGCGACGCGCTCGATCAAGTTTTGGCAGCCGACGGCTCGAGCACGTTGATTGTGCCGAGCCCAGCCGGCGAGGTTTTCAATCAGGCGATGGCGAAAGAGCTGGCCGCCAAATCACATTTAGTTTTTGCCTGCGGGCGTTATGAGGGCATAGACCAGCGCGTCTTCGACTATGCCGCAACCAAAGCCGAAGTTCGCCTGATCAGCCTCGGCGACTATGTGCTCAACGGCGGCGAGGTGGCTGCGATTGCCATGATCGAGGCTATAGCCAGGTTGATTCCTGGGGTAATCGGCAATGCCGAGTCACTTGTCGAAGAATCGCACGGTGAGGCCGGGTTACTCGAGTATCCCAGCTATACAAAACCAGCTAGTTGGCGCGGCTTTGATGTGCCAGATGTGCTTACCAGCGGCAACCACGCAGCAATCGCAAAATGGCGCCACGAACAATCAGTCGAGCGAACCAAACGCGTGCGGCCAGATTTGTTGACCGAAGACTAGCCTTGCCCCAAAGAGTGTGGCAGAATAGACCCTTGTGCGTCACCATAGGTTCTGCCGCAGGGGAACCGACCACCGCAACACCTTTCAAATCGAACAAACACAGTTATTGACCTGCGTGCAAGAACAGAGAGCGAATCAAAATGCAAACCCTCGACCACGTCGATGCAGCTAATCTAAAGACCGACATCCCAGCTTTTCGCGTTGGCGACAACGTAAAAGTTCACGTAAACATCATTGAAGGCAACCGCAGCCGTGTGCAGGTTTTTCAGGGTGTAGTAATTCGTCGTTCGGGCGATGGCATTCGCGAAACCTTCACTGTTCGTAAAGTTTCTTTTCAGGTAGGCGTTGAGCGCACCTTCCCAATCCACTCACCAGTTATCGACAAAATCGAGCTAGTGTCACGTGGTGCTGTTCGTCGCGCCAAGCTTTACTACTTGCGCGATCTTCGCGGCAAGAAGGCCAAGATTCGCGAAAAGCGCGACAACGTCTAATCGTTTCGTCACAACTTTTAGCTCAACTCTTAGAATCGGCCAATAATGGCAAAGCGTGAACCAAAGGTATTAAAAGAGCCAACCGGTTTCTTGGCGCCTATGCGCAAAAAATGGCGCAAGGCCAAAACAAACCCGATTGCGGCTTTCTTTTTAGACACTTTGGTGATTTTGGTTTCGGCCATTTTGCTTTCGCTGTTCATCAAGACGTTCTTGTTGCGCTCGTTCTTCATTCCATCTGCCTCGATGTATGACACCTTGCAGATCAATGACCGAATCATCGTTAACGAGCTCGTGCCAAACATCGTGCCTTTGCAACGCGGTGACGTTGTGGTGTTCAAAGACCCTGGTGGCTGGTTGTGCAGCGAAGATCCACGTTCGTCGAATCCGTGCCCTGACACTGCAAATAAACAGAGCCCGAGCCTATTGACTCAGATTTCTGATTACACGCTCTCGCTAATTGGCTTAGCTGCCCCAGACAGTGATCAGCACCTGGTCAAGCGAGTCATCGGTGTCGCTGGCGATCACGTTAAGTGCTGCGACATCAACGGCCGCATCACCATCAACGGTGTTGCCATCGACGAGACACCATATTTGCCTGAGGGCACTGCGCCTTCGAACACCAACTTTGATGTGGTTGTGCCCAAGGATTCGTTCTGGGTCATGGGCGATAACCGTTCAAACAGTGAAGACTCGCGATATCACCCAACCACGCCAGGCAAGGGTTTTGTCAATAAGAGTTTTGTTGTTGGGCGCGCTTTTGTGATTTCATGGCCGGCAGCCCACTGGACCTGGCTCGATGACTATGCCAATGTCTTCAAAAACGTACCAAACCCCAAGCCTTAGCGTCGAGCAGTCGCTCTTCGACAGCGGCGCACGATTCGTGATTGGCATTGACGAAGTCGGTCGTGGCTCTATCGCCGGCCCTGTTGCTGTTGGCGTGGCGCTGATCGATTCAAAAAATCTCAAGCACGAAGGTGTCTGGCCAGCTGGTCTGCGCGACAGCAAACTTTTGAGCGAAAAAGCTCGTGAGCGAATGCAACCAGAAGTGGCATCTTGGGTCGCTGGATTCGCTGTTGGCTTTGCCAGCGTCGATGAGATTGAAACTCTCGGAATCGTTGCCGCTCTAGCTTTGGCGGCAAACCGCGCACTGGGTGAACTGCTTGAATCGCAAAGCATTCGAAGTCAGGTCGCTCTCGACGGCGCGCATATCTTGCTCGATGGCTCGCACAATTGGCTTGGCGCCAAAGCTTGGGGAATACCAGTTAGCGTGCGCACCAAAGCTGACCGCGATTGCGTGTCTGTCGCTTGCGCAAGCGTGCTGGCCAAAGTGGCTCGAGACGAGCAACTAATCGACCTCGCCAAGGCGCATCCTAGGTTTGGTTTTGAAGGCAATAAGGGCTATGCCTCACCAGGGCACATTGCCGCTTTGCGTGAACTCGGGCCAACCGCAGCACATCGGGTTAGCTGGCTTGCGAAGATTTTGGCTGGCGAAACTGGCGTTCAAACTGGGCTTGTAGACTAGGCGCAACATGGACGAAAACGAATTCGACGATTACGACCGCGAGGCCGAACTGGCGCTCTTTCGAGAGTACCGAAGCGTGGTTGACACTTTTAAATACGTTGTCGAAACTGAACGCAGGCTTTATTTGGCCAATGAGTTTTCGCTAACTCGCATCGATACCGCGACTGACTTCTATTTTGAACTTCAGATGCACGATGTTTGGGTCTGGGATATCTATCGCACCGATCGTTTCGTCAAATCGGTGAAAGTTTTGACATTCAAAGATGTCAACGTCGAAGAACTAAGCGGCAAGGCATTCGAATTGCCGAAGGAACTTTCGGTCGGAGAATAGCGTTAGCTATCTGCGCTAGTGGTTGTCTTCTGCGCAACTTTTGTGCGCGAGTTTTGTGCGCGAGTTTTGTGC
>CAINTU010000206.1 GCA_903853515.1 uncultured Micrococcales bacterium
CCAGGGCGGTTCAAAGATTACATTGCCATGCCAAAGTTCAACCTTTATCAGTCGTTGCACACCACTGTCATAGGGCCTGGCGGCCGCCCAGTCGAGATTCAGATTCGAACCCAAGAAATGCATAACCGCGCGCAGTTCGGTGTTGCCGCTCACTGGAAGTACAAAGAGCAGGCGTCGGCAGGCAAGCAAACAAGTGAAGAAGATTTAGCTTGGTTGAAACATCTGAGCGATTGGCAGCATGAAACGCAGGATCCAAGTGAATTCTTAGATGCTCTTCGCTTTGAAATTGGCGCCAAAGAGGTTTATGTCTTCACGCCTAAAGGGCGAGTGATCGGCCTGCCAACATCAGCAACGCCTGTTGATTTTGCATACGCTGTGCACACCGAAATAGGTCATCGCACCATGGGTGCAAAGGTCAATGGTCGACTTGTTCCACTTGAAACCGAGTTATCTTCGGGCGATGTCATCGAGATCTTCACTTCTAAATCTCAAGACGCCGCGCCAAGTCAAGACTGGCTAAAGTTCGTAGCCTCACAGCGGGCTAAGTCGAAGATTAAACAGTGGTTCTCAGCCGAACGCAAAGAGGTGGCCACAGAGACTGGCCGTGAAATGCTTGCCAAGGCTCTCAGAAAGCAAAACCTACCGATTCAGCGACTTATGTCGGCTGATTCATTGCTAAAGATTTCGAGCGACCTGCGCTTCAGCGAACCCGCAGATTTGTATGCCGCGATAGGCGAGGGGCATGTTTCAGCACAGTCTGTCGTCGAAAAGATGGTTACCGCAGTAGGGGTAGAAGACGACTCAGAAGAGGTCGAATTCGAAGTTCCAACGAATAATCGTCGCTTCGACAAGTTCCGCACCAATGACTCCGGGGTTTTGGTCAAGGGCGACGCCGACGTTATGGTCAAACTGGCGAGGTGCTGCACACCTGTTCCGGGCGACGAGATCATCGGCTTCGTAACCCGTGGCAGCGGTGTTTCTGTGCATAGGGCCGACTGCAAGAACGTCGCAGAACTTCGACTGCAGCCTGAGCGATTCATGCCGGTTGACTGGCAGGTTGGCGGCAAATCCGTGTTTTTAGTTCAGATTCAAATTGAGGCCCTTGATCGCAGCGGCTTGCTAAGCGACGTAACACGAGTTCTTAGCGAACATCACGTGAATATTCTTTCTGCTGCTGTTTCGACTCGAGCAGATAGGGTAGCGCTAAGCAAATTCGTGTTTGAAATGGGAAACGCTTCACACCTTGACACTCTTTTAAGCGCTGTGCGAAGAATCGATAATGTCTACGACGTTTATCGAGTTGCCAACAACTAATTATTGACACCGGGCTTCTCTAAAATTACCCGCTCTGTGCGAGCAAACAAAGGTTAGCTGTTTTGAACAACCTTTAGCCAAGCAGTCTGGGTTTCGATGGCAGCTGTGATCTCGTCTGCCTTCTTAGAGTTGCCTGCCGTTTTAGCAGCCTCGAGTTCGCTCTCAAGTTTGGCGATACCATCGACAAGCTGATTCACTACAGAGTTTGTGCGATCGATTGTTGCCGGGTCGGTCTTGCGCCACAACTCTTGTTCAGCAGCCTTGATTTTGCTTTCAACAGCGCGAATGCGATCTTCGGTTGCTCGAATTTTGTCTTTCGGTACTTTGCCAGCTTTTTCGAACTTGGCGCTAATAGCAAGCATTGCTTGCTTTGCCGCTGCAAGGTCTTTTGCCACATCGATCTTCTCGGCTTCGGCGATTAGTTCTAGTTTCACCTTCAGATTGGCTTCGAAGGTCTCGTTTTCAGCTGCCAAAGCCTCGCCACGTAAAGCATAAATAGCGTCTCCGGCTGCCTTGAATTTAGTCCAGAGCGTGTCGTCGGCCTTCGAGTTGCTACGACCAGAGTTCTTCCAGGCATCGAGCAATTTGCGGTAATCGGCCGCCGCTTCTGCGCCCTTGGCAACTAGAGCTTCAGCCTCTGCAACAAGCTGGGCCTTTTTGGCCTTGATGGCCTTTGATTCTTGATCTGCTGCGGCGAAGAAGCCGCGCTTTGCACTCTCGAACTTGGTACGCGCAGTAGAGAAGCGCTTCCAAACTTGATCAGCAACGTTCTTTGGAACCTTTACCGACTCCTTTTGCAGAGCCTGCCACTGTTCAAATAACGCGTTCAACTCGGCTGATACGGCCTTGAAGTTTACCTTTTCGCCAGCTTTGGCAGCGATTGCTTCTGCTTTAGCCGCAATCTCTTCGCGCTTTGCGATCGCGTCAGCGACAGCCTGCTTAGTCTCTTCGACTTTCGCAGTGACTAATTCTTCGATATTGCTTGTCAGTGCCGCCACGCGTTTGCGCAGATTCGATAGGTCACCAACTGCAGCAGCATCGGCTAACTCGCCGGTTAGCTTCTTAGCCGCTTTAGCGATGGATGTCGCATCTGCGTTGGCCTTTACACGTTGTTCAAGAATGCGCACTTCAGTTGCGAGTTCGCTAAATTTCTTAGTGTATTTGGCTAACGCGTCTTCGAGACTCAGCTCGGGTTGGTGGCCGACCTTGCGTTCGGCACCTTCGTCGTTGACGAAGACATTGTGATCGTCGTCAACGCGACCGAACTCTGTATTGATTGGCACTTGATACTCCGATTGGCTAGAACGCGGTTAGTTGAAACTTGCTGATTTGATGATTGCTGCGACTTTAGGCTTGCCATCTTGTTTGCCACCGACGATGCCGCCGTTGAAAACCGGATTGAGGCCACTTAGACCAGCAGATACCTCACCAAATACGGTGTAGCCACCCACCTGATCGTTTGGAATCTTGCTGTCGCCATACATGATGAAGAATTGGCTACCCATTGAAGTTGCATTGTTGCCTTGGCGTGCCATGGCGATCCAGCCCTTCTTATAGATCTGGTCTGCAGGGGCGTTCTCGATCGGTCCAAAGTAGTATCCTGGTCCACCTGAACCGTCGCCCTTAGGGTCACCACACTGCAAGACCTTGAATGTCGAATAGTTTGTCATGCGGTGGCAGGTAACCGATGAATAGAAGCCATTGTTGGCTAGATTTACGAAGTTCGCTACTGCAGCCGGCGCCAGCTTGCCGTGAAGAGTTATGCCTAAATTGACGTTGTTGATCTGCATCAAGCCGGTCCAGTCGCGACATTCTGAAAGCCTAGGATCTGGTGCTTGCACAGTGTGCGAGCCGGGGGTCGGAGCTGCTACCGGCGGCGTGGTTACGCAAGCAGTGGGATTTTGGCCAGGGCCGAAGTTGAAATACGCGAATTGCAGACCGCTTGCCAGCACCAACGCAGCGACAATGAAAATACCAGCGAGCTTGTTGTCGCGAACTTTTCGGGCTTGTTGGTTTACAAGCAGAGTTTGCTTTGCCTCGAAGCGCTTGATTCGCTCGTTAGCGGCTGCTGAATTCTTAATCTTGTCTTTAGCTGACACCGTTAGTCCTAGCTCGTTGAAGGGTCTATGCCATTTTAGGGCAGAGACGGCTAATGGTTTAGCCTTTGTTTGATGGATCAAGAACTCTTTAGCAAACCACTGGGCACTCCGCTGGCTGCACGCATGCGTCCGCGTGAGCTGACCGAGTTCGTTGGCCAAGAGCAGGCTGTTGCTGCGGGTGGGGCTGTTGACCAGTTGATAAAGCTTGGGCCGCTGTCGGCAACATCGATTTTGCTAATCGGGCCGCCAGGCACCGGTAAGACAACTCTTGCCAGAATTATTGCCCAAGAGTCAGGGCGAGACTTTATCGAGTTGAGCGCAATCAACAGCGGTGTCAAAGAATTACGCGATGCAATAGCTAGCTCGACCGAAAGCGCCAAGCTATCGGGTCTTTCGGCGATTGTGTTCATTGACGAGATTCATCGCTACTCAAAAACCCAGCAGGACGCCCTGCTCTCTGCACTCGAGGATGGCTCTATTCTGCTCATCGGGGCAACAACAGAAAACCCTTCCTTTGCACTTACCAACGCTCTTATGTCGCGCCTTGTGTTGGTTCGACTTGTTGCCCTCAATGCCAACAGCATCGCTGAGATTATCGCGAACGCAGCAAGAGCTGACCGCGGGTTAGCCGACAAATTTGAGCTCGAAGAGCCTGTTACTCAGATGATCGCGGATCTCGCTGCTGGTGATGCTCGCAAAGCGTTGACGATACTAGATGTTGCAGCAGCCAAGGCAGCTGCACTATCTAGCCCAAACATCACCACTGAGCATGTTGCTGCAGTTATCGATGTTGCTATGAATCGGTTCGATAGAAGTGGCGATGCCCACTATGACACCATTAGCGCGTTCATCAAATCTGTGCGTGGTTCAGACGCTGACGCCG
>CAINTU010000207.1 GCA_903853515.1 uncultured Micrococcales bacterium
CGAATCTCGCTGGTCGCTACCGTGTCGTTCTCGTTGACAATCGGCAACACGTCGAGCTCTAACAACCGGTTGATTGACTCGCTCGCGTTGTTACTTGTTTCTGCGCCTTCAAGATCGCCGGCGGTTAGCAAAATCTGACCGGCCAAAATTGCGAATGGTTCGAGGGCCGCCTGATAGCGCGCCATCAGCCGCGATTGGCCGACAGCAGCCAAAGCCTGATTGGTTGCCAAATCTTGCGGCTTAGCATCAAAACCTAATAGCGGCATGCCAGTGGCGATAGCACCAGATGAAACCAACACGACCTGCGCGCCTGCAGCTCGCAATTTTGAGATGGCCGAAACCAAAAGTGGCAGGTTCGAATAATTCTCGCCCGTAATCGAAGACGAGCCGACTTTGACTACGACCCGATTAGCCGCAGGAATATCGCGATGATCGTTCAGGCTCATTCGTCGCTTTCGTTATAGATCACTTCGACTTCACCAAGATCATCAGCCGCTTTAGCATCGGCATCTTGCTGTGATTGCCAAAGTTTAGGGTTAGCCTCGCGGCCCATCTCTTCGCGCAATCTTGTGCGAGAGTCCATCATCTCTTGGTATTCACGGCGACGTTCGTCGGTGGTGCGACGCTCGCGGGTTAATCCAAGGCGCGCGTCGGTGCCTCGAGGTCCTGCAATCAATTCGCCGGCAGATGCGATCGCTGGTTCCCAATCGAACACAACACCAGCGCCTGCACCAATGACCACTGTCGAACCGGCCATTGCGCCAGCTTTAACCAGCTGGTCTTCGATGCCGATTTTGGCAAGGCGGTCCGCCAAATAGCCAACGGCTTCTTCGTTGCCAAATACGGTCTGAGCAACCCAACGCTCTGGCTTTGCGCCAATGATTCTAAAGATCTCTTCGTCACCGTGCATTTCGCGAGTGACAGTAAAGCTGCCCTCTTCGCGCTTTGGCTGCATCAAGTGGATTCTCTGCTTAGGCGGCTCGGTCTGCTTTTGCTCGCGGTGAGCCTTCACAAGTTCGGCCAAAGCAAAGTTCAATTCGCGCAAACCAACGTGGCTGATTGCACTGATTTCAAACACGCGATATCCGCGAGCTTCGAGTTCAGGCTTCACAAAATCGGCAAGCTCTTTGCCATCAGGCACATCGATCTTGTTTAGTGCGATTAGCTGTGGTCGCTTGGTGAGCGGCAATTCGCCCTCTGGCACTTCATAAAGTTCAAGCTCGCGCAAAATCAAATCAAGGTCGCTGATCGGGTCGCGGTGTGGCTCAAGAGTTGCGCAATCGAGCACGTGCAGAAGCGCTGCGCATCGCTCAACGTGACGCAAAAACTTGAGGCCCAGGCCTTTGCCCTGCGACGCACCTTCGATAAGGCCAGGAACATCGGCAACGGTGAAACGAGTGTCGCCAGCCTGCACGACACCAAGATTCGGGTGCAATGTGGTGAACGGATAATCAGCAATCTTCGGCTTAGCCGAAGAGATTGCGGCAATCAAAGATGACTTGCCAGCGCTCGGGTAACCAACCAGTGCGATGTCGGCCACCGATTTAAGCTCAAGGATTACGTCACCGCGCCAACCTGGCACGCCGAGCAACGCGAATCCTGGGGCTTTTCGTTTTGACGATGAAAGTGCAGCATTGCCTAGGCCACCTTGGCCACCTTCGGCAACAACCAAGGTCATGCCAGCTTCGTCTAGGTCGGCAATCTGGTTGCCTTTGCTATCGCGCACAACTGTGCCGATTGGCACCGGCAAAACTATGTCTGGGCCAGTCGCGCCGTTTCTGAAATCGCCTGCGCCATCGCCACCATCACCGGCAGCGCGGTGTGGGCTGAAGTGATAGTCGAGCAGAGTGGTCACGTTTGGGTCAGCGATCAAACTGATCGTGCCGCCATTGCCGCCATCGGCACCATCTGGGCCAGCAAGAGGTTTGAACTTTTCGCGTCGAACAGATACACAACCATCGCCACCGTTGCCGGCGCGCAGATGCAAAGTCACTTGGTCAACAAAGGTAACCATGATGCCCTTTCTGTGCCGCGAGCTCTTGGCTTTTGCCAAGAACTATAAAAACTCTATAAAACACAGAAGGCGAGCAAAATATGCTCGCCTCTGCAAAAAACCTGTTTCTAGCTATTCGCCAGCAACCACGTTCACGACGCGACGGCCGCCCTTGGTGCCGAACTCGACTGCGCCTGCTGCTAGAGCAAACAGAGTGTCGTCTTTGCCGCGGCCAACATTGCGACCTGGGTGAAAGTGAGTGCCACGCTGACGAACAAGAATCTCACCCGCGTTAACGGTCTGGCCAGCGTAACGCTTAACGCCTAGACGCTGTGCGTTTGAGTCGCGACCGTTTCGGGTCGAGCTAACACCTTTTTTGGAAGCCATTTGCCTTGATCCTTACTTGATCTCTGTGACCTGAACGCGGGTCAAGTCAGCACGGAAACCCATGCGCTTCTTGTAACCGGTCTTGTTCTTATATTTCTGAATGATGATCTTTGGGCCACGAAGGTCGCCAAGAACCTTGGCGGTTACTTTGACCTTAGCCAACTCAGTGGCATCGATAGTGACTTTGTCGCCATCGACTAGCAAGACTGCTGCCATGCTGATGTTGCCGTTAGCGTCAGCCTTGATGCGGTCGAGCGTAACGATGGTGCCGACCGACACCTTTTCTTGGCGGCCACCCGCGCGAACTACTGCGTAAACCACAGAAATACCCTTTGTTAGAAAAATCTTGGATTGAAGGTTGCTTGGTTCGAGACCGGCAACAAGGGTCAAGTCTATAACGAGACCCCTGTTAGGTCAAACCTATTTGGTGCTAGCCCTGCGTGTTTTCGACCTCGGCCGAAGGCGTGACTATGCCGTCAGAGCTGGCGCGGCGCGATTTGCGTTTAGCCTGCCCCGGCGCGGTTGGCTCTGGCAGTGCGTTCAACACAGATTCGAGTAACCCCGAGTTGTTAGTGGCAGGGGTCGACGCTATTGTGCTGGCAGCAATCTGGCTCATCACGTTGTTGATCTGAGCGGCTTTTTCGGGGGTAACGGTAGCAACTTCGGTCTTGTGAGACTTTGGCTGCGACTTTTGTTCGCCAGAATCGCCGTTGTTTTGGCGCTTATCGCGGTTTTCACCCTTGTTGCC
>CAINTU010000208.1 GCA_903853515.1 uncultured Micrococcales bacterium
CGGCGACGGAAAAATCCCAACCATCGCAAAATGAAAAAAGTCCGATCAACCGATCGGACTTTATCTTTTGGGGTGAGTAACGGGACTTGAACCCGCGACATCCTGGACCACAACCAGGCGCTCTACCAGCTGAGCTATACCCACCATGTTGGCCTAAAGGCAACTTCTAAAGTTTATCAGCCTTAAGCGACTGCGCCGCTAGTTGAGACTCTTCACTTGATGGGCCAGGCAGCGGCACCAAAACGGTTTTGCGGTAATAGCGCAGTTCTTCGATTGACTCAAGAATGTCGGCTAGTGCTCGATGGCCACCATCCTTTTTGGGCAGTTGGTAATAAACCCTCGGATACCAGCGTTTGGTCAGCTCTTTGATGGTCGAGACATCAATGTTGCGGTAGTGCAGGTGAGCATCTAACTCTGGCATGTATTTAGTTATAAACATGCGGTCGGTGCCAATGGTGTTGCCGGCTAGCGGGGCAGTGCGCGCATCTGGCACCCAGCGTTTGATGTATTCGAGCACAGCCTTTTCGGCCGCGGCCAAATCGACGCCGTCGGCGAATTCATTGATCAGCCCAGATTTTGTGTGCATCTCGCGCACGAAGTCACTCATGTTTTCTGCGGTGCCTTCGCGAGGCTTGATTACAAGATCAAGGCCAGGGTCAAGCACTTCGAGGTCAGAGTTGGTTACGACTACAGCAATCTCAACTAGCGAGTCGTTGTCGGGGCTGAGCCCGGTCATCTCGCAGTCGATCCAAACCAAGTGGTCCATTAGTTTCATCACATCCAAAAACATAGGTCAGGCCACCGACATGCAGTGGCCTGACCCAAGTTTAGTTTGCTGGTTGGTCGCGCTTTACCCTAAGCAGCGAGTGCCTTGCGTTGAAGCTTTCGTTCTCTGCGACCCTCAATCAACCAATAGAGCACAGGCACGATCACCAAGGTCAATACGGTTGACGAGAACAGGCCACCGATAACAACCACACCGAGCGGCTTAGAGATAAAGCCGCCGCTGCCGGTGAAACCAGCAACCAGAGGAATCAATGCGCCGATAGTTGCCAAAGCCGTCATCAAGATTGGGCGCAAACGCTGGCGCGCACCGTTCATGATGGCTTCTTTTACTGGCATTCCCTGTTCGCGATATTGGTTAATCAGGTCGATAAGCACGATCGCGTTGGTTACCACAATGCCAACCAGCAACAGCATGCCGATCAGTGCTGGCAAGCCAAGCGCTGTGTCAGTGACCAGCAGAGCAACAAATGCACCGGTTGCCGCAAACGGAATCGAAACCAAAAGCACCAAAGGCTGAACCAAGCTCTTAAAGGTCGCAACCATCACAAGATAAACGATTGCGATTGCGGCCAGCAGAGCAAGACCAAGCTGGGCAAATGATGAAGCCTGGTCGGCGCTCACGCCACCCAAAGGCAACAGGGTCGTGCCCGCAGGCATGGTCGACGAAATCTTGTCGAGCTGCTTTTGCACGCTTGCGCTTACGGCAGTCAAACTTGCTGATTCAAGTGGCGTCAGCGAAACGGTTGCCGCGCGGTCGCCATCCTTGGTTGCAATGTTTACCGGAACACTTACCATCGCAACGCTCGCCAAGTTGTCTAGGCGAACATAACCAGCCATGGTCGGCACAAGAAGAGCTTTGATGCCATCGACTGTGGTTGGTGCCGCACCTGAATTCACATAGATGTCGGTGGCCTTGCTGTCGATGTTGATTGAGCCAATCGAGCTAGGTGACATTGCCGATGCGATCAAGCCAGAAACAGATATTTCGCTTAGACCCCGAGCCGCAGCCGCACTGCGATTCAAAGTGATCACGAGTGTGCGCTGCTTTTCGCTCAGTGTCGATGTGATGTCTTTCGAGACTCCGCTAACTTTTCCGGTCAC
>CAINTU010000209.1 GCA_903853515.1 uncultured Micrococcales bacterium
GCACTTTTGCGCCGCGGCGGTCAAGGTCGGCTAGCACCCATTCGCTAGTCTTCTGCGAAACCTCGGGCATGATTCTGCCCATGGCTTCGACTAGGTGAAAATGCACATCGGCGAATGCCAACGATGGGTAATAACGCAGCAGGTAGCTCGCGAGCGAGCGCATCTCGGCGAAAACTTCGATACCGGCGAATCCGCCGCCAACGACAACGAAGGTCAACAGGCGATCACGCGCTGCACCGGCAGGCATGCTCGACGCTTTATCAAAGTTGGTCAAAATGCGGTTGCGAATTTCGACCGCTTCTTCGATGGTCTTTAGGCCGATTGCATTGTCGGCGACACCGGCGATCGGAAAAGTGCGCGAAACTGCACCGGCGGTAACAACAACCTGGTCATAGCTCTCGATGACTTCGCCAACGCCAGGCACTTCGATGTGAGCAACCTTGGATGCGTGATCGATCTTGGTCACCTTGCCGTTGACCACGCGGGTCTTCTTTAGGTGACGACGATGTGAGACAACAGCGTGACGGGCTTCGATCGAGCCGGCAACGACCTCTGGCAAGAACGGTTGATAAGTCATATAAGGCAGTGGGTCAACCATGACCACTTCTGCTTCACCTTTGTTTAGGTGCTTTTCAAGTTTGAACGCGGTATAGAAACCGGCGTAACCGCCACCAACAATCAGGATTTTAGGCATTGATTCCTCAGTTCGGGGATTTGTCGCAAAACTATCGTTGCAACTTTGTAATTTTAGCGGTTGGTGGCCTGCGCGCTCGCCACTTTGCACGAACAGCGAGTTGCGAGCCAGGCACCCGACTCGGCCAACTTGGCTAGAGCAAGATCGCCGATTGGGTTTATGCCGGGGCCAACGGCAAGTGAGTGGCCGACGATTGCGTGCAGGCATTTGACCCGCACCGGCATGCCACCGGCCGATATGCCAGCGATCTCTGGCACGTCGCCTAGTTGAGCGCGCTCGGCAAGATAACTTTGGTGGGCGGCGAGGTAACCTGCCGCCAATTCGGGTTCGTTAGCCAGACGAGTTTGAAGCTCGGCCATGAATCCACCTGCTTCAAGCGCCGAAATCGGTGCCGTCAGCTTTGGGTTCGTCATGTAATAAAGGGTCGGAAAAGGTGTGCCATCGGCGAGGCGAGGTGCGGTTTTGACCACGAGCGGGCGGCCGCAAACACAACGCGCCGCGATCGCCACAACATCACGCACCGGCCGACCAAGTTGAGACTCAAGCTCGATTATGTCGTCGGCCGTGACCTCAGTGCTTGGCATTGGCTGGCTTGCCTAGCCCTGCGATCAACACCGATTGAACGACGGCCTTCGACCAGTTCACTTTGGTTGTCGAGATGCTTTGCGAAAAAGTTGAGGTGTTCTTTTGCGCTTCGAGCAAAGCGCCTTCGGTGCCCGAGTTGTCGTTGACATCGACGCTTTGCGCATCCATGACCAAATAACTGATCTCGCCTGGCATCACGTAATAGAGGCGATCTCTAGCTTGGGCGCGAATATAAACCGGATCGCTCCAGCGATCTTTTTCGGCCTGCATGTCGATAACCGCTTGAGTATTGGCATTCAGCTGAGCCTTGAGTTGAATGATGCGGGTTTGCATGTTGATATAGCTGGCCACGTTTGGCCCCATCACAAAAACGGCAGCGATCACAACACCGAGAACAAACCAGGTTTTAGGCGTGGCCGAAGACACTCGCTCTGCTGAACGAAACTGCGGTAGCCCACGCCTATTTGCCATGGCTAAAAGCGCCTAACTCTTTTGCTTATTTTGAAGAATAGCGAGGAAAAGCTGCTGCGCCTGGGTAATAGGCGGCATCAGCTAGCTCTTCTTCGATTCGAAGCAACTGGTTGTATTTAGCAACGCGCTCGCTTCGAGCAGGTGCACCGGTTTTGATTTGGCCTGCGTTGGTTGCAACGGCGAGGTCAGCAATAAAGGTGTCTTCGGTTTCGCCCGAGCGGTGCGAGATGATTGCCTTCATGCCAGAGCGTTGGGCAAGCGCAACGGCATCCATGGTTTCGGTGAGGGTGCCAATTTGGTTCACCTTAACCAAAATCGCGTTGCCAGCTTTAAGGTCGATGCCTTTTTGCAAGCGAGCTGGGTTGGTCACATAAAGGTCGTCGCCAACAAGCTGCACGCGGTGGCCGAGGTCTGCGGTGATCGCAGTCCAGCCGGCCCAGTCGTCTTCGGCTAGTGGGTCTTCGATAGATACCAGCGGAAAATCGTTGACCAAGCCTTCGTAATATTTGATCATTTCGGCTGTGGTGCGCTCTTGGCCTTCGAACTTATATTTGCCGCTGGCTTCGTCAAAGAATTCGGTGGCTGCAACATCGAGCGCTAGGCCAAAGTGCTTGCCCAATGTGTAACCAGCCTTGCCAACAGCCTCACTGATTAGTTCGAGCGCCGCACGGTTGTGTTCTAGTTCAGGGGCAAAGCCGCCCTCGTCGCCGAGCCCGGTTGATAGACCCTTTGAGTGCAACAGCGCCTTAAGCGCGTGGTAAACCTCGGTGCCAGCGCGCAGAGCCTCGGCGAATGAGTCGAAACCGATAGGCACAATCATGAACTCTTGAATGTCGACACCGGTGTCGGCGTGAGCGCCACCGTTGATGATGTTCATTAGCGGCACAGGCAATGTATAGGCGTTTGAACCGCCAAGGTATCTAAAAAGTGGCTGGTCATTAGAGTCGGCCTCGGCACGCGCAACAGCCAGCGAAACACCAAGAATCGCGTTAGCGCCGAGCTTTGACTTGGTGTCGGTGCCATCAAGCTTGATCAAAGCTGCATCGACCAAACGCTGGTCAGCTGCATCAAAACCGATGATGCCGTTCTCAAAATCGTCAATCACATCGTTGACCGCAGCAACCGCACCCAAAACACCCTTGCCCAAATAACGTGACTTGTCGCCATCGCGCGACTCGTGAGCCTCAAAGGCGCCGGTTGAAGCACCAGACGGAACAGCCGCACGGCCGACAGCACCGTCTTCGAGAAGAACATCAACCTCAACGGTTGGGTTGCCTCGAGAATCAAGAATTTCGCGTGCGCCTACGGCTTCAATATTCGACAATGCTGCTCCTAAATCGTCTTTGGGTTTAGAACAAGTTTAGTTGCTAGGCCCGACAAGCGACTTTAGTTCGATAGCCGCTGCATTAACAGTGTCTAAAGTGACGCGACCAAAGTGCGTAAAACCTGAGGCAGCAAGCGAATCGAGCAGCAGATTCAACCGTTTAGGCGCTTGCTCTAAGCGGGCAACGGCACCCTGAGCAATCAGATCGCGCTGAATCGCGAGGGCGTTTTGAACCACGCCCGGCTCATTAGATTCGAGCACCAGGATTACCGCCCGACCGGAATCCTTGCTCTCAAAATCAACCAAATCGACGATTCGCTCGAAGCCAATGCTGATGCCAACAGCCGGCACATCGGTGCCAAGCCAGCGACCAACCATGCCGTCATAGCGACCGCCGCCGCCGATAGCAGAACCCGAACCTGCGTGCTCAATCTCAAAGATTGCGCCGGTGTAATAACCCATTCCGCGAACCAGCGTTGGGTCAAAGCGCAACTGCTCGCTGCCCACTGCCGCAAAGAGCGGCTGCAAAATCTGTGGCACATTCGAAGCATCGATGTTTGCCAACCAAACAGCTGCCCGATCTGCGACCGCATCACCAAAAGCTGTGCGTAATTCGGCTGCAACACCGTCGGCAGCAATCTTGTCGAGCTTGTCGATAATGATCATCGCCGCACCGCGATCGGCCACAGCAACACCAAGTTCTTCAAGCAGGCTTGCTAGCAACTCGCGGTGATTCACCCGAATAACTGCATGGCCAAGCCCAAGCGCATTCAATGCCGCCAACGACGCCGTCAAAAGTTCGATCTCAGCCAAAGCGCTGCCATCGCCAATAATGTCGATGTCGCATTGCACAAACTGCCGGTAACGCCCTTTTTGCGGACGCTCAGCCCGCCAAACCGGCGCCGCCTGAATCGCCTTAAAAACAGCGGGCAACTCATTGCGGTTGGTGGCATAAAACCTGGTCAAAGGCACAGTCAGATCAAAACGTAATCCAAGGTCGGCCAAATTATCGGCCGCAACGCTTTCGCCGGCATCATTCGAAGCCCCCGCTAGAGCGCTATCAAGCTCAGCCCCGCGCTTCATCACCCTAAAAGCGAGCTTCTCGTTGTCGCCGCCCTGCCCCGAAGTCAGTCGGTCAAGGTTCTCAAGCGCTGGCGTCTCAATCTCTTGAAACCCGTGAGCCCTATAGACATCTTTAATAACCCCAAGGATTCGCTCACGCTTAGCCTTGTCTGCCGGCAAAAAGTCGCGCATACCTCTGGGTGCGTTCACATCTTTAGCCATGGCTCAAGTTTGCCAGAAGGGTGTCACTTTAGTCAGTAGGTATCTCTAGACTTTGACTGAATAAGGGGAATTATGGAACTTGAATTTTTTAGCCATCGGCATGCAGAAGACCTTCTCAACAGTGTGCCAGCGTATATCGATATTTGGCAGGCTCTTGAGAAGAGCCTTAGAGGAATCTCAGACGAAGACCTAATCAAGAACTTCGAAGATAATTTTCAAGGTAAAACTAAGCAAACGATGAGTCTGTCTAAATCCATAAATTTACTTATCACAGAGGCTCTCGATGCAAAAACTCCTAAGCAAATCAAAAAACA
>CAINTU010000210.1 GCA_903853515.1 uncultured Micrococcales bacterium
AAGCCGGATCAGCCTCGTTCCGCAACTTTCATGACGAAAACAAGGCCAAATTGGCAGCCGATGTGATCATTGTGGCCGACTCGATGAACTGGACTCCAGAGGTGCCCGCACTGACCGTCAGCTTGCGCGGGGTTGTAGCCCTTGAGTTTGAGGTTCGCACACTCGAACATGCTGTGCACAGCGGAATGTTCGGGGGAGCAGTGCCAGATGCAATGCTCGCGATGATCAAAGTTTTGGCCGCACTGCACGATGAATTTGGCAATGTTGCAATCAAGGGGCTAAATACCTTCGAGTTTGCAGAATTGCCTTACACCGAGGCTAATTTGCGCCAGGATTCAAGTCTTGTGGCGTCTGCGACCCAAATCGGTGAAGGTTCGATTATGCAGCGGATTTGGGGTAATCCGGCCATCACGGTCATCGGCATTGACGCGCCGAGCGTGGCAGTGTCTTCAAATACTCTTTTGCCTAACGTGAAAGCCAAGATCAGCATGAGAATCGCACCGGGGCAAGACCCAGAGGCAGCTCTTGAGCTGCTGAAGGCTCATTTGCTTGAGTCGGCGGCTTTTGGCGCGCAAATCACCTTCGGCAAGGTTGAACTGGGCAAGCCTTTTTCATCTGATGCCGGTGGCTGGGCTCAAACCCTAAGCAAATCAAGCCTGGCTGCCGCCTTTGGCAACGAAACAGTTGAAATCGGCATTGGTGGCTCGATTCCGTTCATTGCCGACCTCACCGAGGTTTTTCCCGCAGCCCAAATTTTGGTCACTGGGGTTGAAGACAGTGATTCAAGGGCTCACAGCCCGAATGAATCCGTGCATTTGGTGGGATTGCAGAACGCAATGGTTGCCGAAGCGCTGTTTTTGCTTCGGGGGAATGAACTCAGCCACTAAGCGGTTTATTAGTTTTAGAATTGGCCAATACTAAACCAAGGAGCAAAAAGTGTCAGATACCCTTAGCCACGACCTGATTGTCACAGACGCTGCTAGAGAAAAGCTCTTGGCGATGATCAATAATGCAGACACCAGCAATCTTTCTGAGGGTGAAAAGCTCAGATTGCGCATTTCAGTCAAAACAGGTGGGTGCAGCGGCTTGATCTATGACTTCACTATCGAGCCGACTCTCGATGAAAACGACCTTGTGCGCGACTATGACGGTCTTGAGGCAGCACTAGATATGCAAAGTGCCGGTTGGCTAACGGGTGCAACTTTTGACTATGTCGAAAGCATCGAAAAGATGGGTTTCACTATCAATAACCCGAATGCCACTGCAACTTGCGCCTGCGGCACTTCATTCAACTAGTCAGCTAGCGCTCGCGTCAAAATCAAAGGCAAACCAAGAGTTTTTGCCAATAAAACTGCGTTTTTCGTGGTGTTTTGCGCTCGAGAGCGCTTGGGCCTGACCTAAACTATAAAGGTAAATACAGACCGAATTGAAGGGTCAATCGTGCGTCTAAAGACTCGCCTTAAATGGGCGGTTTTGCCTATCGCGCTGGTCAGCTTGCTTTCGCTTTCTGGCTGTGCCGCGCTTATTCCAACCGATGTGTCGCGAGGCTTTTTGCCTGGTGTGCCAGGGGTAACCAACCAAACCGACCGAATTGTGAGCCTTTGGAATGGCTCGTGGATCGTTCTGCTTGGCGTTGGAATCGTGGCATGGGGCCTGATGGCCTTTGCCGCCATCGTTTACCGCAGACGCAAGGGCGATAACTCAATCCCAGTGCAGTTGCGTTACAACATGCCGATTGAAACCCTGTTTACAGTGATTCCACTGATTTTGGTGATCGGTTTTTTTGCCTTCACCGTGCGCGACATGAACGCCATCGAGCAGCCTGTAACGCCGGCGCACACTATTCAAGCGGTAGGCAAGCAGTGGTCGTGGGATTTCAACTATGTCGATGAAAACACCTATGAAACCGGCATTCAGTCGCAATTCGCGGGTGAAACCGGCAGCGAAAAGGCTTTGCCGACTCTGTGGCTGCCAGTCAACAAGGCCATCGAATTTGACCTAACTTCACGAGATGTAATCCACTCGTTCTGGATTGTCGACTTTTTGTATAAGAAAGACGTTTTTCCGGGCAGAACCAACAAGTTTTGGGTGACCCCTCAGGTTGAATCGCCAAAAGACGCGCAAGGCAACTACATTCCTTATAAGGGCAAGTGTGCCGAGCTCTGTGGCGAATACCACTCGATGATGCTTTTCAACGTGATCGTTTCATCGCAGGCCGACTTCGACAAGCACATGAGTGATTTGCGAGCCCAAGGCAACGCAGGGCAGCTGACTGCCGACCCGCTAGATCCAAACAATTTGAACCGCAACGGCAATCTGCCAGGCGACAACCCATCAGTTAGAGGCTAAATCATGGCAAATGTTGCGCAACCCAAGTCAAAAGGCCGCATTCTGGTCGACTGGTTAACCACCACCGACCACAAGAAAATCGGCTACCTTTACCTGATTACCGCCTTTATCTATTTCATGATCGCCGGTGTGATGGCCCTGATCATCCGCGCTCAGTTGGCGGCTCCAGGCCTGCAAATTGTTGGCAGCAAAGAGCAATACAACCAGCTTTTCACGATGCACGGAACCATCATGCTCTTGATGTTCGCAACGCCTTTGTTCGCGGGCTTTGCAAACGTATTGATGCCTTTGCAAATTGGCGCACCAGATGTTGCTTTCCCACGTCTAAACGCCATAGCTTATTGGTTCTATTTCTTCGGTTCGTTCATTGCCGTGGCTGGATTCTTTACCCCTCAGGGCTCAGCTGGCTTCGGCTGGTTCGCATACGCTCCTCTTGCTAACACCACATTTTCACCAGGATTAGGTGGTGACCTGTGGGTGTTTGGTCTAGCGCTGAGCGGTTTCGGCACCATTATGGGTGGCGTCAACTTCATCACCACTATCTTGACCATGCGTGCACCGGGTATGACGATGTTCCGCATGCCAATCTTTACTTGGAACACTTTGGTGACCTCGATTCTTGTCATCATGTGTTTCCCGCCTTTGGCAGCGGCACTTTTCGCGCTCGGAGCTGACCGCAAGTTCGGTGCCCACATTTTTGATCCTGCAAATGGTGGCCCAATGCTGTGGCAGCACTTGTTCTGGTTCTTCGGCCACCCAGAGGTTTACATCTTGGCTTTGCCGTTCTTTGGCATCGTTTCAGAGATTTTCCCTGTGTTTAGCCGCAAGCCGGTATTCGGTTACCGCACACTGATTTATGCAACCATTGCTATCGCTGCGCTTTCGATGACGGTGTGGGCTCACCACATGTATGTCACCGGTTCTGTGCTTTTGCCGTTCTTTGCTTTCACCACAATGTTGATTGCGGTGCCGACCGGCGTGAAGATCTTCAACTGGATTGGCACAATGTGGCGCGGCTCGGTTAGCTTTGAAACGCCGATGATGTTCAGCCTAGGCTTCTTGACCACATTCATCTTCGGTGGTCTCACCGGCGTTATCTTGGCCTCACCGGCGCTTGATTTTCACTTGAGCGACTCTTATTTCGTTGTTGCTCACTTCCACTATGTTGTCTTCGGCACAGTGGTGTTCGCAATGTTTGCGGCCTTCTATTTCTGGTGGCCAAAGATGACGGGCAAGATGCTTAACGAGCGTCTCGGCAAGATTCACTTCTGGCTTTTGTTCATCGGATTCCACACCACATTCTTGATTCAGCACTGGTTGGGTGTGGTAGGCATGCCTCGCCGCTATGCGACTTATTTGCCCGAGGATGGCTTCGCGAACATGAACTTGCTCTCGACTGTGGGTGCTGGCATTTTGGCGCTTTCGATGATCCCGTTCTTGTGGAACGTGTGGATTACTCACCGCAAGGGGATGAAGGTGACCGTAAACGATCCTTGGGGCTTTGGCCGTTCACTTAAGTGGGCCACCGCTTGCCCGGTACCGCGTCACAACTTCACTTCGATTCCACGCATCCGCAGCGAGTCTCCTGCCTTTGATCTAAACCACCCAGAGTTCGCGGCCGATGAGGCCAAAGCGGCGCTCAAGGCATAGTCGGTAAGGCAAAAACAAATGAAAACTAACGTCAGAATCTTCTGGTTGCTCACCGTTTTTTATGCGCTTGACGCGGCGGCTTACGGCTATTGGAGCTATACGGCTCAAGGCAAGGTCGAAATCATCGGCACCGCGGCAATTGCCATGTTGGTGTTCTTGGCCGGCTTCATTGCGTTTTATCTGGCAAATACAGCCCGCAAATTCATTGGCCCAGAAGACCTGCCAGATGCAAACATTGAAGACGGCGAAGCCGAAGTAGGTTTCTATAGCCCTTGGTCATGGTGGCCTCTGATGCTCGGCATCACCGGTGCTCTTGCCTTCGCTTCTCTTGCACTTGGCTGGTGGCTATTCTTTATAGCTTTTCCACTTGCACTTGTGGCGATTATCGGTTTCGTATTCGAGTATTCACGCGGCCAGCACGCTCACTAGTCAGAAACAGCAAAGCTCGATTTATAGCTAGGCGTGTGGCTGCCTGGGTTTCAAGTGGTTTTGAAGTCCTTTAAATCCCTAGATGAGTCTCGATTGATTGTAAGTGACTGCTTCAGCTGCTTGACATCTCGCTTAGTTTTTATGTGGTGCACATTGACACCGCTCAGTGAGTCGATAAGTGCAAGGTATTCCTGGCGGCGTCGGTAATGAGTCGTGTAGGCCCACATAACAGGATTAACTTGTGGATCAAGAGAGAACAAGAACTTAGCCTCTTCGCGGTTACCTGACCAAAGTACTTGCCTAGTTAGCACTCTGCGAAGCGTTCGTCGCAGAACCCTCGAAACAACTAGCGCCCTAGAGAAATCAAGGAACACCAGCACGTCGCCGG
>CAINTU010000211.1 GCA_903853515.1 uncultured Micrococcales bacterium
AGCTTTCAATTGGCCACCTTGCCGGTTAATCAATTCCCTGCACTTCCTCCTATTCCAGAAGTTACCGGAACCATTGATGGTGACGCTTTCATAAGTTCGATTCGTCGAGTGGCTATTGCTTCAGCAAAAGATGCACAGCGCCCTTTTCAGCGCGGCATTCAGATCAAGGCTTCAAACGAATCTGTTCAACTAACTGCGGCAGACCCAAACAGAATTGCCCGCTGCAGCTTGCCTTGGCTTGGCAAGAGTGTGAAAGAAGAAGTCTCTGCCGTAGTTCTAACAAAGACTATGCAAGACATTGAAAAGACATTCGGTGGCTTGGGTGAAATCAACATTTCTATCTCTGGCGACGGCGAACGTGGAATGGTTGCATTTCACGCAAAGAATCGCACGGTAACCACAATCGTTCTAAACATTGATAACTACCCAGACATCGATCAGTATTTTCCGAGCAATCTCGCCGAGTGGGCAGTTGTCAACAAGCAAGACCTGATGGAGGCAACTCGTCGAGTTGAATTGGTTATCACTGAGGCTGATGAAACCATTCGATACAGCTTCGACGACGGTTCAGTAGCACTTGAGGCGTCTAGCGCTGAAAACAACGCAAACGAAAGCATCGAAGCCACACTCACCGGTAACCCAACAGCTCTTCGCTTTAAGCCATGGCTATTCCACGACGGATTAGCTCAGATCACAAGCGAATTCGTCAAAATCGAATTCACCAAAAACCAACGCGACCCGCAAAGACCTGGCCCAATCATTATTTCGAGCCACGGATCGAAAGACAAGCCAGTGGTTGATACCTACCGCTATCTGCTAAACCCAAACATGCTCAAGCGGTAATCCCAGTTTTATTGTTTTTAAAAACCACCCTGAAAGGTAACTAACAAATGCACATTGGTCTAATTGGTCTAGGCAAAATGGGTGGCAACATGCGCACTCGACTTCGCAACAAAGGCATCGAAGTAACCGGTTACGCACACGATAGAGCAGTTAGCGATGTTGACTCAATCGAGGCTCTTGTCGCAGCTCTGCCTTCGCCTAGAACCGTGTGGGTGATGGTACCTCACGGCGGTCCTACAGATGAAGTTATCAACGAGCTAACCAAACACCTAGGCGCTGGTGACTTGATTATCGAAGGTGGCAACTCAAGATTTAGCGAAGACATTCGTCACGCAGCAGAACTTGCCGAGAACGGCATTGGCTATCTAGACTGTGGCGTTTCTGGCGGTGTCTGGGGCTTGCAAAACGGTTACGGTCTGATGGTTGGTGGCGACGCAAATCTTGTCGAACGAGCCATGCCGATTTTTGATGCACTTCGACCTGAAGGTGAGCGTGCAGAAGGATTCGTTCACGTCGGTGATGTTGGTGCAGGGCACTACGCAAAGATGGTTCACAACGGCATCGAATACGCGATGATGCAGGCATTTGCCGAGGGTTATGAATTGCTAGAGAAGAAAGACATCATCAAAGATGTTCACGGAACATTTGCGGCTTGGCAGCGCGGCACAGTAGTGCGTTCATGGTTGCTTGATCTTTTGGTGTTGGCACTTGAAGAAGATCCAGAGCTAGCCAAAATCAAGGGCTTCGTTGAAGATTCAGGTGAAGGTCGCTGGACTGTTGAAGAAGCAATCGCCAACGCTGTGCCGATGCCAGCGATCACGGCTAGCTTGTTTGCCCGTTTCTCATCGCGTCAAGACGACTCTCCGGCAATGAAGGCAGTCGCCGCTCTGCGCAACCAGTTTGGTGGCCACGCCGTTAAGAAGGCCGACTAGTTTCATGTGAAACATCGGTTTCATTTATGAGACCGATATACAAGAAAGCCAGACATGCAAGTTAGGCATCTAACCCTGTCGAACTTTCGCAACTATGCAACTGCAGATATTGCATTGCAACCGGGCGTGAATGTCTTAGTTGGCCCCAATGGGCAAGGCAAGACAAATCTTGTTGAAGCGATTCAGTACGTATCAACTTTGCGCTCGCATAGGGTAGCCGGATATGAAGCACTCATTAGGCTTGGCCAACCTCAGGCAATAGTGCGTCTGCTGGCTCGTTGGCAAGATCGCGAAAACCTGATTGAAATTGAGCTCAACCGAGATTCACCAAACCGAGCAAGAGTAAATCGAGCAGATGTGTCGCGTGTGCGCGACACAGTCGGCTATGTAACTTCGGTGATTTTCGCACCAGAAGACTTGCGCATCATCAAAGAAGATCCAAGCGATCGACGAGATTTTATCGACGGCTTGATTGTGCAGAGCGCACCTCGTTTTGCCGCAGTCTTTGCAGATTATGAGCGTGTTCTAAAACAGCGCAACACATTGTTGCGTTCCGCCAGAGCAGCGAAAGGCAATGCCGGCTTATCGACGCTTGAAGCCTGGGATGAGCAACTCGTGCAATACGGCAGCGAAATCATTGCCGCTCGAGTTGCCTTGGTTGCCAAGTTAGAACCACTGGTGCATGCCGCATACGCCGCGATAGCCGACGAAAAGAACGACCCAGCAATCCGAGTGAAGTCTTCGATCTTGGCAACCGCTGGTTTTGATGATGAACTCGATCAAAGCGAATACCTAACCGACAGCAATCGCGAAACTGTCGCCGAAAAATTCGCGGCGAAACTAATGGCCGTGCGAGATCGTGAATTAGACCGCGGTGTCACCTTGATAGGCCCGCACCGCGACGACCTCGTCTTCACTTTGGGCGACCTGCCAGCCAAGGGATACATCAGTCACGGTGAAACCTGGTCATATGCCTTAGCGTTGCGGCTCGCCTCAGTGCAGTTATTGCGATCTGAGACCCACACGGGCGACCCCATTTTGATTCTCGATGATGTCTTCGCCGAGCTAGATGTGACTAGACGCACGCGCCTTGCCCAACTGGTGGCAGATAATGAACAGGTGATCATCACTGCAGCCGTCGCGGCAGATATTCCGGTCGAATTGGCCGCGTCGATGTTGCACGTGCGAGCGGGTTCTGTCTCTATATCTGCAACTGGCGAGGCTAACGGCGAGGTACGCCAGTGACACAAGAGAATCCCAAGGATTTCGCTGTCGAGTTCTATTACCGCATGCGGCAGGCGCTCACTGGCCGAAAAGATCGCGATTCGAGACGCCGAGATGCTAATTCACGCAACAAATCTCGCCCTTTTGACTCAAATCGCTCACCAAAACCAATTTCAACGGGTATCGACAAACTAATTGACAGTCTCGGCTGGCAAAATCAGCTCTCTGAGGCCGACTTATTCATGAATTGGGCCAAGATAGTCGGTGAAAAGAACGCCGAGGTCTCAAATTGCGAAGATTTGGCACTGGGGGTACTCAAAGTGCGCTGCAAATCTTCGGCTTGGGCCACACAACTCTCGCTTTTCAAACCGCAGTTTTTGACGCAAATTCAAGAGCTTTACCCCCAGCTTGAAGTCAAAGATTTGCGCTTCGTTGGGCCTAACGCACCTAGCTTTAAACGCGGTTTTCGCTCTGTTCCCGGCCGCGGACCCAGAGACACTTTTGGATAGCCAAGAATCGTTATAAATCAGGCTAAAAATGAACCGTTTGACCCCCAAAAAGCCTTGAATTGACGGGGTTTTTGGCGGCACATAACGATTGTCGCTTATGCACAGAAAGACCCTTGAATTGGCGGGTTTTGTCACCCCCAAAAGGTAAGATTTAAGGGTTAGCCACCCCGAATATAAGTCGCTCAAATTGAGCGCAATTGTGAGGGCCTAATCAGATCGCTAGGAGTGCCAAACTAAATATGTCTACGCCTGAAAACAGCTACGACGCGTCCAATATCCAGGTTCTCGAAGGCCTTGAAGCCGTTCGAAAACGCCCCGGAATGTACATTGGCTCTACCGGCCCCCGCGGTCTGCACCACTTGGTCTATGAAATCGTCGATAACGCCGTCGATGAATCGCTGGCCGGCTATTGCGACGACATTAAGGTCGTAATCACCAAGGATGGCTGGATTCGCGTTGGCGACAACGGTCGAGGCATCCCAGTTGACATGCACCCAGTCGAAAAGAAGCCCGCAGTTGAGGTAGTTCTGACCGTTTTGCACGCTGGCGGCAAATTTGGCGGCGGCGGTTATGCCGTTTCTGGTGGTTTGCACGGCGTAGGCGCTTCTGTTGTTAACGCTCTTTCAACAGATTTGCGCGTAACCGTTGCTCGTGACGGTTTCTTGTGGCGACAGAGCTATAAGAGTGGTGTGCCTCAGGCGCCTTTGGCCAAAGGCGATGCGGTTGAGGTCACTGGCACAATGATCGAGTTCTTGCCGAACCCAGAAATCTTTGAGACCGTCGAATTCGATTATGAGACTCTGCGTTCACGCTTTCAGCAGATGTGTTTCTTGAATAAGGGTCTGCGCATTTCGCTGCATGACGAACGTAACGAACGTAACGACTCTTATAAATACGACCGTGGTTTGCAAGATTACGTCGACTACCTGAACTCAACCAAAAAAGCAGAAATCGTTAACGCCGAAATCATTTCGATTGAAAATGAAACCAAAGAGAAAAACATGTCGGTTGAAATCGCCATGCAGTGGACTCGGGGTTACAACGAAAGTGTTTTCACCTATGCCAACACCATCAACACGCATGAGGGTGGCACACACGAAGAAGGCTTTCGGGCCGCGCTAACAACGCTGTTGAACAAGTATTCTCGCGAAAAGGGCTTGCTCAAAGAAAAAGATGAAAACCTCACCGGTGACGACGTTCGTGAAGGTCTAACCGCCGTTATCTCAATCAAACTAATCGAACCTCAGTTCGAAGGTCAGACAAAAACAAAGCTAGGCAACACCGAGGCCAAAGCATTTGTGCAAAAAGTAGTCAACGAAGAACTCTCTGACTATTTCGCCCGTTACCCAGCAGTTGCAAAAGAAATTTGTCGCAAAGCAATCAGCGCAGCTGATGCCAGACTCGCGGCTCGCAAAGCACGCGAGGCAACCAGACGCAAGGGCTTACTCGAGTCAACAGGTATGCCTGGCAAGTTGCGTGACTGCTCAAGCCGCGACCCGCGTGTCAGCGAAATTTATATCGTCGAGGGTGACTCGGCCGGTGGCTCTGCCATGCGTGGCCGCGACCCAGAAACCCAAGCGATTTTGCCACTTCGAGGCAAGGTGCTCAACGTCGAAAAAGCTCGACTAGATCGCGCCATGGCCAACAGCGAAGTGCAAGCGCTAATCACCGCATTCGGCATTGGTTACGGCGAAACACTCGACGTCAGCAAAATCAGATATCACAAATGCATCTTGATGGCCGACGCCGATGTCGACGGTCAACACATCCGCACGCTTTTGCTCACATTGCTCTACCGCTACCTTAAGCCTGTGATCGAGATGGGCTATGTCTATCTAGCGCAACCGCCACTATATCGAATCAAGTGGTCAAACGCAGATCACGAATATGTGTTCAGCGACGCCGAGCGCGATGAGCGCATCGCTGCCGGCCAAGCTGCCGGCCGCCGTTTGCCTAAAGAAAATTCGATTCAGCGTTATAAGGGTCTTGGCGAGATGGATTACGAAGAGCTTTGGTCAACCACCATGGACCCAGCTCGTCGCACACTCTTGCAAGTAACTCTTGATGATGCAATGCGCGCAGAAGAAATCTTCTCAACATTGATGGGCGACGATGTCGAGGCCCGTCGAACTTTTATTCAGCAGAACGCCAAGGATGTGCGCTTCCTAGATATCTAGGCCAGCGCAAAGAAAGTTAAGTAGAAGACCATGGCAGAAAACAACGAAAACAATTCAGCAGCCGAAGACAACGCTTCGCCAAGCGAAGCGGCTCAGGTTAGTCAGCCGGTAATCACCGACCGAGTCGAGCAGATCGACATCAACGTCGAGATGCAGCGCTCATATCTCGACTACGCGATGAGCGTTATCGTGGGTCGCGCTTTGCCTGATGTGCGTGACGGACTCAAGCCTGTGCACCGCCGCGTGATATATGCAATGTTCGATGGCGGCTATCGCCCAGACAAGCAGTTCTCAAAGTGCTCGCGTGTTGTCGGTGACGTTATGGGTCAATATCACCCGCACGGTGACGGCGCGATCTATGACACTCTTGTGCGCTTGGTTCAAGACTGGAACCTAAGGTATCCACTGGTTAGTGGGCAGGGCAACTTTGGTTCACCTGGCAACGACGGCGCAGCAGCCCCGCGTTACACCGAATGTCGCATGGCGCAGCTAGCGCTAGAGATGGTTCGCGATATCGACGAAGACACCGTTGATTTTCAAGACAACTATGACGGCCGCACTCAAGAGCCAACCGTTCTGCCAAGCCGTATTCCGAACCTTCTAATCAACGGTTCGATCGGTATTGCGGTTGCGATGGCAACAAACATTCCGCCACACAACCTGCGCGAAGTCGCCGATGGTGTGCAGTGGGCATTGGCCAACCCAGATGCAAGCCAAGAGGAGCTGCTAGAGGCTTTGATGCAGCGAATCAAGGGCCCTGATTTTCCGACTGGCGCAACAATCCTTGGCTCTAACGGCATTCACGACGCCTATCGCACCGGTCGCGGTTCGATCACTATGCGAGCAGTTGTCAACGTTGAAGAACTTCAATCGCGCACGTGTCTAGTTGTAACCGAGCTGCCTTATCAGGTCAACCCAGATAACCTCGCGCTCAAAGTCGCTGAGCTAGTTAAAGAAGGCCGCATCACCGGTATTGCCGACATTCGCGATGAGACTTCTGGCCGAACAGGTCAGCGCCTTGTCATCGTCTTAAAGAAAGATGCTGTGGCTCAGGTTGTTTTGAACAACCTTTATAAGTTCACTCAGCTGCAAGAAAACTTCAGCGCAAACATGTTGGCTCTAGTTGATGGTGTGCCGCGCACTTTGAGCCTCGATGGTTTCGTAACCCATTGGATCACTCACCAGATCGAAGTCATTGTTCGCAGAACAAAGTTCCGTCTGCGCAAGGCAGAAGAGCGCGCTCACATTTTGCGCGGCTATCTCAAAGCTCTAGATGCCTTGGATGAAGTCATCGCGTTGATTCGTCGCAGCGCCAATGCTGACGAAGCTCGCGAAGGCCTAATCACATTGCTTGAAATTGACGATTTGCAGGCTCGGGCAATCTTGAATATGCAGCTTCGTCAACTTGCCGCTCTTGAACGTCAAAAGATTATCGACGAGGCAGCAGAGCTCGAGGCTTTGATTGTTGAATACCAAGCAATCATTGCTGACCCAGTTCGACAGCGCACCATCGTTGCAGAAGAACTGGCTGAAGTTGTTGAGCGTCACGGCGATGAACGACGTTCGCGCATTCTGCCTGGCGAAGACGGTGTCACTAACGAAGACCTAATCCCAGAAGAAGAAATGGTTATCACCGTCACACGTGGTGGCTATGTGAAGCGCACTAAGAGCGACAACTATCGCGCTCAGCACCGTGGCGGCAAGGGTGTGAAGGGTGCGAACCTTCGTGCTGATGACGTGGTCGATCACTTCTTTGTGACCACAACTCACCACTGGTTGTTGTTCTTCACAAACAAGGGCCGCGTTTATCGCACCAAGGCCTACGGGTTGCAAGAAGCTGGCCGCGATGCCAAGGGGCAACACGTTGCAAATGTGCTTGCACTTCAGCCAGATGAAACCATTGCTCAGGTTCTAGACGTGCGCGATTATCAACAGGCTCAATATTTGATTCTCGCGACTAAAAAGGGACTCGTTAAAAAGACGGCTCTCGAGGCTTATGACACTTCGCGCGCTGGCGGCGTGATCGGCATCAAGCTGCGCGAAGACGACGAAGTGGTCTCGGCGATGCTTGCTTCAGAGCAAGATGACTTGCTAATGGTTTCACGCAAGGGCATGTCAATCAGATTCTCGGCGAGCGACGAATCGCTTCGCCCAATGGGTCGTGACACATCGGGCAACATCGGCATGAGCTTTAGAGCTGGCGACGAGCTGCTCTCGGCAGACGTAATCACCGACAAGGGCTTCGTGTTTGTCGTGACCGAAGGTGGTTATGCAAAGCGAACCAGTGTCGAACAATACCGCGAGCAAAAGCGCAGTGGTCTAGGCATCAAGGTTGCCAAGCTCGAAGAAAAGCGCGGCGATCTAATTGGCGCGCTCATTGTCGATGAAGAAGACGAAGTATTGGTTGTCATGGCGAGCGGCAAGGTCATGAGATCACCTGTTGCCGGCGTGCCAGCCAAGGGCCGCGACACCATGGGCGTTGTCTTCGCCAAGTTCGACGATGACGACGCGGTGATCGGTTTAGCGAAGAACACCGAGCGCGGACTCGACACCGACACATCAACCATTGCTACTGTTGATGAAAATGCGCAAGAATCAACTGAGGGCGAAACAGCTTCGGTTGAAACTGCAGAAGCAACAGACAACCAGAAAGACGCATAATGAGTATCTTTTCTAAGACAGTTAGACGTGCAGACGCTGGAAGCGCCAAGACCGTAAACCTCAAGCTGACACGAATCAACTTTTGGTCTGCGATTCGCATGGGTTTCGTGGTTACCATCGCCCTAGGTATCGGCACGCTGTTGGCGTTCCTGATCCTCTGGGTTGTGCTTAGTGCTGTTGGTGTGACCAATGCACTGAGCAGCCAGGTCGGCATTCAGCTAAACCTGGCATCTGTGTTGTCAGCAGGTCTAACACTGGCAGTATTCAACATCGTGCTTGGCACCCTGTTGGCCGGTGTTTATGCGGCGATTTTCAACTTGGTGGCCCGCATCACAGGCGGTCTATCGGTTGGTTTCACAAATAACTAGCAGCAGCAATAATTTTCAGCAAAATCGGGTTTGAGTGATTAGCCCAAATCAGGTAGGCTGAAATCTGCTCTACGGGCCTATAGCTCAGGTGGTTAGAGCGCTTCACTGATAATGAAGAGGTCGGAGGTTCAAGTCCTCCTAGGCCCACCAGGAAGCACTCTCAACCGAGTGGGCTTCCGAATGGGGACTTAGCTCAATTGGCAGAGCACCTGCTTTGCAAGCAGGGGGTTAGGGGTTCGATTCCCCTAGTCTCCACCACAGGTGGAAAAAGACCGGTCAGAAATGGCCGGTCTTTTCTTTTAAGCGTGCGCTTCTCTCAGGCTGTTTCACTCAGGCACCGGGGCGCGTTCATTTAGATAACTCATAGACTGCATATCGTGTTTGCTTATCTGCCTGGCCTATTAACCGGCGCATCGCTCATTGTTGCCATTGGCGCACAAAATGCATTTTTAATTCGCCAAGGATTAGCTAAATCGCACGTTGCGATTATCGTCATCATTTGCTCGCTTGCCGATGCCCTGCTTATCTTGTTGGGCATCGCAGGCCTTGGCCGAATAATAGAAGCCGCGCCGCAGGCGCTCGAAGCAATTCGGTGGTTTGGTGTTGCATATTTGCTTTGGTTCGCGATCGGGTCTATTCGGTCTGCACGCAAGGCAGCCGGCATGCAGATAGCTGAACAGGCTACCGTTTCGCGGGCACAGATCGTGCGCACCACTCTTGCGCTAACGTTTTTAAACCCACACGTTTATTTAGATACGGTGCTTTTTATCGGCAGCGTTGGCAACAACTTTGGCGCCGATCGCTGGTGGTTCGCGGCAGGTGCGATAACCGCAAGTATCACGTGGTTCGTTGGCGTGGGATTCGCGACGAGTGCTGCCGCCAAGTTGGTTACGCGCGCTACCTTTTGGCGCATCCTTGATTACAGCGTCGCCGTGATTATGGCCGTGTTGGCCCTTGCCTTAGCGCTATACAAATTCAGCGGATAGTCTGGCACTATGCAAAAGTTTGTAACACGGGGAATTTTGTCGCTGGCAAGTTTGGCTCTTATCGCCGCAACGTTGAGCGCATGCTCGAGTGGTGCAGCTAGCAGTTCACCAGCTGATCAGCTGGCCACTGCCGCAAAAGCCACGTCTGCCAAAATCGCCTCGACGGGTGCTGTTGCGACTAGCAAGGCGCATGGGGGGATTTCGCTCAACGAGGTTCATGACCCGAGCGATGCCGGCGGCATGTATGTCAACGATGCGGTGATGACTGGCGCGAACCTCGATTTCAAGCAGATTTCGCGACAAAGCCCTGGCGACATGAGGTCGTTCGAGACAACAGCCCAAATTGCCACAGCCAAGGTTGGTGATCAGGTGCAATATGCATCTGCCAATTTCAAGGTGCTCTCGTCTGTGGTTGTCAGCAACAAAGCTGGCTTTGTGCAGAGCGTTCGATTGCACGATGTCTATGGCAACCTAGGCACTTTCACTGCACGAATTGTTTATGGCATATCTGATGGTCTTATTTCGAATGTCGATTTTGATAAGGCGCTCTACGACAAATCGAACCCCGAAGAGGTTTGCCTCTATTACCCAACCAATTGCATTAGCCACTTGACGATGACTTTTGACCCGAATATGGTTGCAGCCTCAATGGGTGAAGGCCTTGCTAAATATGAGACAGCGCAAAACTTGGCAAGTGGCGACAACCAACGATTCTTCGAAAGCATCATGAAGAATCTTGACAAAACCATTAAGACCGACAAATCGTTCACCACCGTGAACACAGACAAGACCGCTGGCACAGTATTCGACGCTGCGACAAACAGAGGAGTGGTCTTCAGCGCCTATGGCGATGCCAACGCAATCGATGCGAGCAACGCCTATGACGGCAGGCACGGCCCCGACCTTGGCTTTGTCTCTGGTCTGTTCTTTGACACCACGGATGGCGGCTCAACATATTTTTATGGCCCTATTTCGTTTGATTCGAAGTCGGGCATCTTTACCATCAAAGACAGTCAGAATTTTGTGGTCGCCAACTTGCACTTCGCTAATGGGCTACTTGTCGATTACAACGACAACACAATTGGCATCAACGATAAGTTCACCATCAGCACTGTCGTAGATACCGAGTTATTGAAAGCCAAGCTAGCTAAGCTGCCAAAAAACTAAAGCCACCAGAGGTTATCTAAAGCGGATCTGCCGCAGAGGTATTTTTGCCGCGCACCAAGAGCGTTGCCGCACCTGCTGCAGCAATCAGCCCGCAGACCACGATTGTTGGCCTGGTACCAAAGTGTGCAGCACTGAAACCAATAACGGGTGAGCCAAGTGGTGTGCCACCCATAAAAATCATCAGATAAATACCCATGACTCGACCGCGCAACTTGGGGTCGCTAGTGGTTTGCACATAAGTATTTGCTGAAATTAGAGTTAGCAAGGCAGCGGCCCCGCTGAAAGGCAAAATTATTGCGAGCGCCAAATAACTTGGGGCGAAACCGCAAATGGAAACCGAGACACCAAAAATGACGGCGCCTATCATGATGTTTCGAGGCAACCGAAGATGCTCAAGTCGACCGCTCACAAGAGCACCCGATAATGATCCGATGGCCAAAAATGTGCCCAATGCCCCGAACTGTGCTGGGCCAATGTGAAATTCGTTCTTTGCCATAAGCGCATTGAATATCTGAAAATTGAGGCCAAAGGTTGTCACAAAAAAGACTGTTGCCATCACAAGTTGAATATCGCGTCGAGCCTTCAAATAGGCCCAAGCGTCAGCCATGGTGGCTTGCCTGTCGCGTTTGTGGTTTATGTGCAGTTCACTCTTTCGCACGAACGAAAGACTGATCAACACAGCCACATAACTCACAGCGTTCACAACAAACGACAGACCCGTGCCGAATGCGGCAATCATTGCGCCCGATGTTGCTGGGCCGATAAGTCTGCCTAGATTGAAATTTGCAGAGTTCAAAGTAACTGCATTTGGCAAGTCAAGTTTGCCAACTAGTTCGCTATTGAAAGCGATACGAATCGGTGCGTCAACCGCGCTAAAGACACCAACGGCAAAAGCCAGTGCATAAACATGCCAGAGCTGCACCACGTTGCCGAGCACAAGCACGCCCAACAGCGCAGAGCCCAAACCGCCGCCCAAGTTAGTTAGCAGCATTAGTTTGCGTTTATCGAAACGGTCGGCAAGCATGCCACCCCAAAGACTCAACAACAACGATGGCAGAAACTGCAGCGCGGTAACGAGCCCAAGAGTGGTGGCATCGTTATGGCTGAGATCGAGAACCAGCCAATCCTGGGCTATTCGCTGAGCCCAAGTGCCAATGTTCGACAGCGCCATGGCCGGGTAAAGAATGCGAAAGTTGCGATGCCTAAAAGAGCGCAGCTGATTCGCAATTGTCACGTGAGTGCCTTGAAGACTAGTCGATGTCGCGGCGAAGCGTGGTGGTCAAAGCCAACAAAGCGAATACAACGGCATAGGCAATGAGCATGAAAATTGCTGGCGTTGGCTCAAGATAAGCAGAAGTGTCAATCGTCATTGGCCCGGCACTTGTCGAAACCTTGAGATTCGTCATAGAGGTGATCAGGCCGGTTGGCAACCACTTGCCGCCATCAGGCCAAAACACAATGATCAGCCTTTCAACCAAATACATATAAATCACGATGCCGACGACAGCCGGAGTTTGGCTGCGAATCAGCGTGCCGATAGCCACACCAATCACTGCCAGCACGGCACCCGTGACGACTGCTGCGCCTAAAGTGTCGATAAACACCGAACTATGTGGGGCGGCGGCATCGCTGTATTGCTGCAAACCGAGATAGGCCGCGATAAAACCAGTTGCTGTCGAAATCAGCATCACGGCAATGCCGACGACGGCAGCGACCAGCATCTTGGCCCACATAACGTGGTGACGTTTGGGGCTTGCCAAGAAAGTCGCCACAGCGGTGTTGTGCTTAAATTCGCCGGTCATCGCTAGCGCCCCGATGATCATCACAAACAGATAACCACTGATCGACTTTGAATAGATACCGTCAACCACATCGGCATTCTCAAGACCGTGACCAGGCAACGCCAGTTTTGCAAAGCGCTTGATCGCATATGCCGCCGGCGCGGTTGATAGCGACGCGAGACCCATTGCGCCGATGGTTAGCCAAATGAAACTCTTAGGGTAGAAAACTTTGCGGAACTCAGATTTAATCAACTTCATTTTTTAGCCATCACAATCTTTAGAAAAGCTTCTTCGAGCGAGAGGCCACCTTGCACATCGGCGATTTTGCCGGCGGCCACTAACTCACCCTGATTCATCACGAGCACATCATCGACGGTGTGCTGCATTTCGGCGAGCTGGTGCGAAGACACAAGGATTGTGCGCCCCTCGTCTGCCAGTTTGCGCAAAAAGCTTCTAAGCCACGCGATGCCTATTGGGTCGAGCCCATTGCCAGGTTCATCGAGCACGAGAATCTCGGGGTCGCCCAACAGGGCGCCGGCTAGCGATAGTCGCTGCATCATGCCAAGTGAATAGCCCTTGGTTTTGTGATTCGCTGCCCCAGTTAGTTCAACCAAATCGAGCACCTCGTCAACTCTTGAATCTGCTATTCCGCCGGCAGCAGCCACAATGAGCAAATTCTTTTTGCCACTGAGTGAGCCGTTGAAACCACGGCTGTCAAGAATGGCGCCAACTTTGTGCAGCGGGTCAACCAGTTCGGCATAAGCTTTGCCGTCGATCAGCGCTTGACCGCTTGTGGCTTTAGCCAAGCCGAGCAGACACCTAAGCGAAGTGCTTTTGCCGGCACCGTTGGGGCCGAAGAAACCCGTGATGCGCCCTCGTGCAACTTTTGCGCTCAGTGCATGCACTGCGTGCGATTTGCCGAAATCCTTGGTGAGATTGATGAACTCAATCGGTGTCGTCTCTGACATGAGTACCTTTCTAATTGTGGGTACCCTTCTAGATTGGCACATCTGGGTTAGGTTTTAGACGTGCAACTCATTTCTGTCGACAAACTCACAACTTTGCTTTCGGCGCTGCCTGATAACCCGCGCGTCGTTGCTTCAGGCAACTTTGCCGCCCCTCGCGAGTTGTTAGCCATCGCTGATGCCAGTTTTGCCAATTTCAAACTCTTTATGTTGAATGCGCAGCATGGATTACCCGAGCGCGAGGGCATTCGCTTTGAGACGCCGTTCGTCGGCGCAGGTATGCGAGGCAAGGCAAATCTTGACTATGTGCCCAGCCGGCTCAGCCTCGTGCCACTGCTGTTTCGCAACCACCATGTGCCAGACGTGGTGTTGCTGAACGCATCGCGGGCTCGCGACGGCAAAATTTCTCTCGGCACTGAGGTCAACATTTTGCCAGCAGCGATTGAGGCCGCCAGAGCGCATGGCGGTTTGGTCATCGCACAGCTAAATGACAAGATGCCTTACACCTTCGGCGATGCAGAGATCGATGAGGCGCTGATCGATTATGCAATTGAGGTGTCAGAACCTCTAGCCACAAGTGCAACCAACACAGGCGCGGGCGGTGTCGCTGACGAGATTGCCGAACGAGTGGCCACCCTGATTCAAGATGGTGCGACTCTGCAACTCGGCATCGGCGCTATTCCTAATGCGGTCATAGCTCGGCTAGGCGATTTGCGTGGGGTTGGCATTTATACCGAAATGTTTAGCGATGGCGTTTTGGCACTACATGAGGCCGGTGCACTTGACACATCTCGAGAATTGGTCGCGTCTTTCGTCTTTGGCTCACAACCCCTCTATGACTGGGTAAACCTAAACCCTCGAGTGCGCATGACTCGCACAGAGTTCACAAATGATCCGGCTCGAATATCTAGGCAGCCAGCGATGACAAGTGTTAACTCTGCTTTGCAGGTTGACCTGTTTGATCAGGCCAATGCAAGTTATGTGCGAGGGCAAATCTATTCGGGCTTCGGCGGCTCAACCGATTTTATTGTCGGTGCTATGCATGCCATTGGCGGAAAATCAATTATCGCGTTGCCCTCATGGCACGCCAAGGCTGACGTATCGACGATTGTGCCTCTCGTGACCGAACACGTCACAAGCTTTCAGCACAGCAATGTGGTCACAGAGCAGGGCATAGCCGATTGTTTCGGCAACTCTCAGCAACAGCAGGCGCAGAGCCTTATCAAGAATGCGGCGCACCCCCAGGCAAGAGCTGCGCTTCAAGAGGCCGCGGCCAAGCTTGGCTTAGCCTAGAGCCATGTATATTCGCCAAATCGGTCAATACGTAGCCGACATTGAACGCGCTGAGAAATTTTATGAGGGCTTGCTAGGCAAGAAGGCCATGGCAACATTTAATCCACCTGGCTTCGCCTTTTTTGATCTAGGTGGCACACGACTATTTCTTGATGTGAACGCCAAAAGCGCACTGATTTATTTGGGTGTCGACGATGTGTGTGAAAGCGTCGAAAGCTTGCGCGGCGATGGTTACAAAATTCTTGAAGAGCCACACGTTGTGTTCCCAGATGAGGGCGGCATCTTTGATACCCCAGGCAACGAGTGGTTGGCTTTCATCGAAGACTCAGAGGGCAACATGGTTGGTCTGATGAGTCGCGAAGTCACCTCGAATTAGCATCTAACCGACACCCAACTAAAGCGCCGCGCCTTCTGCTTCGGTCTTAGGCATTTCGCGCATTGAACGAAGTGGCGAAAAAAGCGTAAAGAGCGGTGCAAACAGAGCGCCGATGAATCCCACAAAAATCGGCACTGCGATGCCAAACGCTGCACCGAGCAAGCCACTCAGATAGGCGCCGATTGGCATCACACCCCAAACCATAAAACGAATGGATGCGTTCATGCGCCCAAGCAAATGCTCTGGGCATAGTCGCTGACGTGCCGTTACCTGTGTGATGTTGTAGGTCAACACGGTGAATGAGATGAGGAACTCTGCAGGAATCATCACTGCCGCAGCGAACTGCGCCGGCACCACGAACAATAACAACTGGCTTAGACCCGCGAAGGCGAGCAATATCGACGAAGAAACAATCAGCTGGCCTTCGCCGATTAACTTAATCAAACGTGGGGTCAGCGCTGCACCGACTAGCCCACC
>CAINTU010000212.1 GCA_903853515.1 uncultured Micrococcales bacterium
CACTAGAGCAATTGGTCCGCCATCGGTTGCTTCTGGTGCAATGTGGCCGATGCATAGGCCGGTTGTGCCGCCCGAGAATCGTCCGTCAGTCAAGAGTAATACATCTTTGCCGAGGCCTGCGCCCTTGATTGCGGCAGTGATCGCCAACATCTCACGCATGCCAGGGCCACCTTTAGGGCCTTCATAGCGAATCACAACAACATCGCCAGCCTGAATCTTGCCTTCGGTTAGCGCCTGCATCGCGGCTGCCTCACGGTCGAAAACGCGGGCAGGGCCAGTGAATTCGGTCAGGTCGAAGCCAGCGGTTTTAACTACGGCGCCGTCTGGGGCCATGCTGCCGCGCAAAATCGCGATGCCGCCGGTCTTGTGAATCGGGTTATTGAGCGCACGAATAATCTTGCCGTCAGGGTCAGGCGGATTAATGCCGGCCAAGTTTTCGGCGACGGTTTTGCCGGTAACAGTCAGTGCATCCCCGTGTATCAAACCAGCATCGAGCAGCGCCTTCATAACAACAGGCACGCCACCCACGCGATCAACGTCGGCCATCACATATTGACCAAAAGGCTTGAGATCGCCAAGGTGCGGCACCTTGTCGGCGATGCGGTTGAAATCGTCGAGAGTTAAATCAACTTCTGCCTCGCGCGCGATTGCGAGCAAGTGCAACACGGCGTTGGTTGAACCGCCAAAAGCCATAGTCACTGCGATTGCGTTTTCGAAAGCCTTCTTGGTCATGATTTGACGGGCGGTGATGCCGTTTGCGATCAGATTGACAACAGCTTCACCAGAACGATGAGCCCAGTTATCGCGACGACGATCAGCCGACGGTGGCGAAGCCGAGCCAGGCAGGCTCATGCCGAGAGCCTCGGCTGCACTGGCCATTGTGTTGGCGGTATACATGCCACCGCAGGCACCCTCACCTGGGCAAATTGCGCGCTCAATCGCATCAAGATCGGCCAAGCTCATCTTGCCGGCCTTGCAGGCACCAACTGCCTCGAAGGCGTCGATGATGGTCACCTCTTTTTCGGTGCCATCAGAAAGCTTTACCCATCCTGGGGCAATGGTGCCGGCATAAAGAAATACCGAAGCCAAATCGAGTCTGGCCGCAGCCATCAACATGCCAGGCAGTGACTTGTCACAACCGGCCAACAAAACTGAACCATCTAGGCGCTCTGCCTGCATCACGGTTTCTACCGAGTCGGCAATAACCTCGCGCGAAACCAACGAAAAGTGCATGCCTTCGTGGCCCATCGAAATGCCGTCAGAAACCGAAATGGTGCCGAATTCGAGCGGATACCCTTGGGCCGCGTGCACACCCTGCTTGGCTGCATCGGCTAGGCGATCCAAAGAAAGGTTGCATGGCGTAACTTCGTTCCAGCTGCTGGCCACACCAATCTGCGGTTTTGACCAGTCTTCATCGCCCATGCCTACGGCGCGCAACATGCCTCGGGCAGCGGTGCGTTCGATTCCGTCAGTTACTGCGCGACTGCGCGGTTTCATGTCATGAGCCATTTATTAAGTTTAGGTCACAGCCCAAAACGCCGCCACAGCCAGAATCTCAGGCCAAAGGCGACCCCAAGCCGAATCGATTGCATGAAAGACCATAAAACTAGGATGAACTCATGATTACCAGTCGCGTTTATCGCAAAGGCAAAGTGGCCGAAGTCGATTTCGGCCTAGAGCAGCTAGGCAAAATCGCCAAAGATCGCACCGCCTTTTTTTGGCTAGATCTGATGAACCCAACGCCAGATGATTTGCGCCATGTTGCCGATACCCTCGACCTGCATGAGTTGGCGGTCGAAGATGCCTTCAAAGGTTTGCAGCGACCCAAGCTCGAACACTATGACAGCCACCTTTTCATCAACATGTATCACGCCGACTTTGACGGCCAAACCGATGTGCTTGACACCGACGAAATAAGTGTGTTTGTGACC
>CAINTU010000213.1 GCA_903853515.1 uncultured Micrococcales bacterium
GCCCGAATAACCTGTGATGCGACCTGACGCCCCGAGCACTCGGTGATAACCAACCACCAGAGGCACCGGATTAGAACCGACAGCACCGCCGACTGCTCGTGAAGCCTTTGGTTTGCCAATGGCCGCCGCTATGTCGGCATAGCTTTTGGTTTCGGCAAAGTCGATTTTTGCGATCTGGCGCCAAACCGATTGCTGAAATGCTGTTCCGCTAGACAGGTCAACGCTAAAAGTGAATGCCTTAATTTTGCCGGCGAAATAGCTTTTCAATTCTTTTTCGGCTAAAGCCAGCACCTTAGCTTTGCCCTCAGAACCAACCTCGGCGTCATCGGCAGCGATGTCAATAAAGGTAACCTTTTCGCCAGCAGCAAAGACCCGCACGATGCCAATCGGGGTTTCAAACGCGCGCCAGGCATCCCAGTGTTTTTTCATAAGAACGAGAATACTTCGGCAAAACTAAAAGCCCGATCACCCAACCAAAACTGGTGGATAACCGGGCCAATAGATGCGAGGTCGCTAAGGACTACATCAGATCGAATAGCTCACCAGCGAGAGACAGGCTGTGACGCAAAGTCTGCTCTAGCTCGTCGAATTCAGCCTGACCGATTGTTAGCGGCGGGGCGAGCTGCACGACAGGGTCACCACGGTCGTCTGAGCGGCAATATAAGCCGTTCTCGTACATGTGGTGTGACAAGAACTGGCGCAAAAGCTTTTCTGATTCTTCATCATTGAAAGTTTCGCGAGTATCTTTGTCGCGCACTAGCTCGATGGCATAGAAATAGCCTTCGCCGCGCACATCGCCGACGATTGGCAGATCTTTTAGCTTCTCAAGGGTCTTTTTGAATGCACCGGCGTTGCGAGCCACGTTGCCAACCAAGTCTTCTTCATCGAAGATGTCGAGGTTTTCTAGAGCAACAGCACACGAAACCGGGTGACCGGCAAATGTGTAACCGTGGCTAAAGATGTTGGTGCCGTGCTTGAACGGTTCGAATAGGCGCTCGGTCATAAGCAAAGCACCAAGCGGTGCGTATGCCGATGTAATGCCCTTGGCGCAAACGAGCATGTCTGGCTCTAGGCCATAGAACGCGCTGGCAAACATTGTGCCGATGCGACCGAAGCCGTCGATGGTTTCGTCGGCGACCAGCAAAACATCGTATTTGTCGCAGATCTCACGAACGCGCTTGTAATACGACTTAGGTGCGGTAAAGCAACCACCTGAGTTTTGCACCGGTTCCATAAAGAACGCGGCAACAGTGTCTGGGTCTTCGAACAAAATCATTTCTTCGATGCGATTAGCCGCCCAAAGCGCGAAGGCTTCTTCGTTTTCGAAGTCATCTTGCGCGCGATACCAGTTGGTGTTCGGCACTCTGAAGGTGCTTGGCACAAGCGGCTCGAACATCTTTTTCATCGAAGGAATACCGGTTAGTGAAAGTGCGCCGTGCGAGGTGCCGTGGTAGGCCACCGAGCGTGTGAGCACCTTGTGTTTCATCGGCTTGCCCTGCATCTTGAAGTACTGCTTAGCCAGCTTCCACGCGGTTTCGTTCGCCTCGCCACCACCTGTGGTGAAAAACACTCGTGACAAATCGCCAGGTGCATACGACAAAACTCGCTCGGCTAATTCAATAGCCGAAGGGTGAGCGTGTGACCAGATCGGAAAAAAGTCGAGCTGCTTCATCTGCTTGGCGGCAGCTTCGGCAAGACGCGCACGGCCGTGGCCTGCGTTCACCGCGAACAGCGACGAGATTCCATCGAAATACTTTTTGCCGTTGATGTCCCAGAAGTGGTGACCTTCGGCTTTAGTAATGATTGGCATATCCATGGTTTCAAATGGACTGTGCCGGGTGAAGTGCAAGAACAGGTTGTCTTTTGCGGCCTGTTGCAGCATTTCTGGGGTTGCCTCGCGACCCGCTTTGCGCGCGTCGGTTAGCGGGGTCCCGCGGTCGGCTGCAGCGGTTGCTTTGCTCTCCTTGGTTACCATTTTTATCACTCTTTACATTGGGTTTTGTTTTGGGTTTCAAGTGTCTAGCACTTGTTACTTTGGCGACGAGTTGCCGCCAAATCTGTGGAGGGGTTAGATAACACCCCAGTTATAGAACTGCTTGTGCAGTTTTAGATAGACGAAAGTTTCGGTCGAAATCACGTTTGGCAGTTTGCGAATTTTGCTGTTCAAAAGTTCGATTAGCTCTTGATCGTTTTCACAAACCACTTCAACAAGGATGTCGAATGACCCGGCAGTCATCACTACGTAGTCGACTTCTGGCATGGCTGCGAGTTTTTCAGCCAACACACTCATGTCGCCTGAGCAGCGAATTCCAATCATGGCTTGTCGGTTGAAACCGAGTTGCATTGGGTCGGTCACTGCTACTACCTGCATCACGCCTGATTCGGTGAGCTTTTGGATTCTTTGCCGAACGGCTGCCTCGCTGAGCTTCACGGCCTTGGCAATCTCGCTGTATGGTTTGCGGCCGTCGTGCTGAAGCAACTCAATGATCTCTTTCGAGATGTCATCAAGCTGCGATGCTTTGGCTCTGTCTGTGCGAGACATGCTTCGATTTTGCCACGATATGAGGCATTTTGCCGCCGAAATCGTTGCGAATTTATCAATTTGATACAGAATCTTTAGCCAAAATGGCAAAACTGCTGCGGATTCGCTGAAATCCATGGTCAAAAAGGCGAGATTAGCATTGCGACGACACTGAACTTGGGGCTGTAATAGTGTTTGAGGGCGGGCAGTTAAAGTTGCCCAAAAAGTTGCAATCTTGAAAGAGAGCTGTCGAAATGGCCAAGCGCGAACTAAAGAATTTTATTGATGGCAAGTATGTAGCGGCACAAAGTGGCAAGACGAGCGAAATCATTGACCCGGCCAAAGGCGTTGCATTTGCCGATGCTCCGGTTAGCGATTCGAGCGACGTCGATGCTGCATACAAAGCGGCCGACCGGGCTTTCGATTCGTGGTCAAAATCGACTCCGAGCGAGAGACAACTTGCACTTTTTAGAATCGCCGATGCTCTAGAGGCGCGGGCCGAAGAAATGGCTGACGTCGAATCGCAAAACACCGGCAAGCCGCGCTCGACACTTGTTGCATACGAGATTTTGGTTTCGGCCGACCAGATTCGCTTCTTCGCCGGCGCAGCCAGAAACCTTGAAGGCCGGGCGAGTGCCGAGTATTCGGCCAGCCACACATCATCGATTCGCCGCGAACCTATCGGCGTCATCGGCCAGGTGACGCCATGGAACTACCCATTGAACATGGCAACCTGGAAATTCGCTCCGGCTATCGCAGCAGGCAACACAATCGTTTTGAAACCATCAGACACAACACCAGCTTCGACTCTTTTGCTAGCCGAAATTGCTGCCGAATTCTTGCCTGCCGGTGTGTTCAACGTTGTTGTCGGCGATCGCGACACAGGTCGTGCTTTGGTCGAGCACCGCACCCCGCAAATGGTGGCCATCACCGGCTCAGTTCGCGCCGGAATGGAGGTCGCTAAGTCGGCGGCACTTGATTTGAAGCGCGTGCACCTTGAACTAGGTGGCAAGGCACCCGTAGTCATTTTTGCCGACGCTGATTTGCAGCGTGCCGCCGAAGTATTGACCTTGGCTGGTTTCTTTAACGCGGGTCAAGACTGCACTGCTGCCACAAGGTTGTTGGTTCAAGAGTCGGTGCATGACCAATTCGTCGAGCTGTTAGTTGCTGAGGTGCGAAAGAACGCTCTGACTGGCCAGCCAGATCGAGAAGATATTTTGTTTGGTGCAGTCAACAATGCAAACCAACTCGCTCAGGTCACTGGCTTTGTTGACCGTCTGCCAGATCACGCAAATATTGCCTTTGGTGGCAACGCAATCAAATCTGAGCCAGGATATTTTCACGAGGCAACTGTGCTGACTGGATTGCTTCAAGATGACGAGCATGTTCAGCGAGAGATTTTTGGCCCAGTGATGACTGTGCAAAAGTTCTCGACTGACGAACAAGCACTGTCTTGGGCAAACGACGTGAACTATGGGCTTGCCTCATCGGTATGGACTTCGAACCACACTCGCGCCATGCGCTTTGCTAAGGGCCTCAACTTTGGCTGCGTCTGGATTAATGACCACCTGCCTTTGGTCGCCGAAATGCCACATGGTGGTTTCAAGCACTCTGGTTATGGCAAAGACCTTTCGATGTATGGCTTCGAAGATTACACACGCGTCAAGCACGTTATGAGCTATCTGGGCGAATAGTTCTGCACAGGTTTTAGTTTTCAAACGACAGCCTTGCTTTCAAGTCGCACGATTAGTGTGTGCGCCTGCTCACTCTTTTGCCACCGCTTGTAATCGGCATAATTTTTGCCGCCGTGACCGGTATGTGGCAGTTCGCAATATTTGCCTTGGTCAGCGCTCTTTCGGTTTGGGTTGGTGGGCTGGTTGCAAAGCGGGGCAAATCAAAGACTGACGATGATTTGAGTGACGAACCGATATCAGTTCGTGATGGCAGGGTCTTCATCGGTGATTTGCGACTGCCAAAATCTGCACTTTTTTGGCGTGCAGAATGGCACGATGTGCTCTTTGATCACTTTGCCGGTGAGGCTGCCAAACGCGAATCACGGCATCGAGCTGAGGCTAGGGCATTAGCTGGTTTCAAGGCCGATAAGCCAGGCAGATTGCCTTTTTGGGTTGGGCTTTCAAATGGGGCAGATTTAGAGTTTGACCTAGCAAGTCATGGCCCGCACGCAATTATCGTTGGCGCAACCGGTGCCGGCAAATCTGAGTTGCTCAAGTTAGTTTGCTCGTCAATGCTGTCGTCGGTGGCAGATCGTTCAATCGCACTAGTGCTTGCAGACTTCAAGGGCGGAGCGTCGCTTCGGGCGTTTTCAAATGAAGCTGCCACTTTGATATTGCACACCGATCTAGAAGAAAGCGCTCACGAAAGATTTTGGCTTTTGGTGCACGCCGAATTGAGGCAACGCGAAAAGTTTTTGGCAGAGCATAAAGTTTCAACTATCGACGAGATCGCTGGCTTGCCGCGTTGGGTTTTGGTAGCAGATGAGCTGGCTGCGATGATTTCATCGCACCCATTTGCGGTTAGTGCACTAGAAGCGCTCACCGCACGAGGGCGATCTCTGGGAATGCACCTGATCGCAACGACGCAATCACTCTCTGGAATCCCAAGGGCTTTACTCGCCAACTTGAATTTGCGATTTGTGCTTGGTGGCAAAGATAACCCGGAATACCTCATGCTGTTACCAAATCTCAAAGGGGCAATCGGGGCAGAGGGGCGAGCTCTTGCGATTGATAGCAATCAAACAGTGTCGAGTTTTGATTTCGAAGTCGGAGCTAGTCGAAAAGTTGATTTGCAGCCCAGTTGGTGGCCCGACCAAAAACTGATTTGGTCTGGTGGTCTGCCATCTCGATTCATCGCCGACAACTCTAATGAGTGGGCGATAGCCGACTATCCGCTCGAACAAAGAACAGCCACGATTTCGCTAGATGCTTTAGGCGGCAAACCGCTCTTGGTTATAGGCGCGCATGCCTCTGGCAAGACAAGTTTCATTAGTGCACTTGGCTCATCGCCGCAGCTTGTTTGCCTTGATGAGCCAAATGTGCCTGATCTTGAAGCGACCATTTCAGCGGCTCAAACCGGTGGCAGTGACAAATTGTTGATAGTTGCCTTGAGTTCGAACGCCACTGTTCCTATGCAAATTCTTCGCAAATTTGAAAACGTGGTTCATCTGAGGCAAGCAAATCTAGAACAGCATCTAGCCGCTGGGCTGCCAAAGCTTGCCTACAACCCAAAACTTTCACCTGGTCGTGGTTGGTTCAGAGGCGATTCTGTGCAGTTGGTTGGCTAGCAGACGTAAAAAACTAAGCTAAAACGCCAGCTAGAGCGCTATGGCTGAGTGAGTGCGCAGCGGCCA
>CAINTU010000214.1 GCA_903853515.1 uncultured Micrococcales bacterium
CTAATTCACCCATTGCAATGACCGACGTGCGAATCAGTGGCCAAACGCCGACAACAGATTTTATGAACGAATCGTTTATCTGGGCAGGCATCCTTGGGGCAGCTGCCATCGCCCTCGGCGGCATCGTTGGCTTCACAACCTTTCGCGCTCGCAAGAACCCAAGCAAAGATCACATTTACGAGGCCTAAAGTTTTGGGGCTGAACTGCCCCAATCGCCGCAAGTTAGACTTGATAGGTGAGCAAAGCTGATTTGGCCAAAAAACCCGCCGAGGTTGCGGCCATGTTTGACTCTGTCGCTCAAAATTATGATCGCACCAATGATTTGTTGTCTTTCGGGCAAGATCGAATCTGGCGCCGGGCAGTCAAAAAGACCATCGAACCTTTCGCTGCAAAGAGCATTTTAGATCTTGCCGCCGGCACTGGCTCGTCTTCGGCTGTATTTGTGAAACCGGGCGTTCGAGTTGTTGCCGGTGACTTTAGCGAGGGCATGTTGGCCGTTGGCCGCAAGCGGCATCCACAAATTGATTTTGTTTTTGCCGATGCAACCGCGTTGCCATTTAGCGACAACGAATTCGATGTCGTCACGATTTCGTTTGGCCTTAGAAACGTGGTTGACCCGCAACTTGCGATCCGAGAAATGTTGCGCGTGCTAACCCCTGGTGGCCACATTGTGATTTGCGAATTCTCACATCTTGCGCTGCCAGTTATCGGCCCGCTATATCGCTTTTATCTCAGCCGAATATTGCCTGCCCTTTCGCGCATCGGCTCAAAGACGCCCGAGGCATATAGTTATCTCGCCGAGTCAATTGCAGCCTGGCCAAATCAAAAGGCACTGGCAACTTGGCTCGAGACCGCAGGATTCAAAAGCGTCGGTTTTCGCAATCTGAGTCTCGGTGTGGTCGCAATCCATGTCGGTCAAAAGTCGGTGAACTAATTGAATAAGCCATCGCTGCCGCGTCAGCTTAGAAAAGTTGTTGATCGCGATTTGTTGCGCAACATTCAAGAGCAACTTGTTTTGGTCGAAGACGCTCTCGTCAAGAGCGTCGAACACACCGACCCTGTTGCCAATGTGACCAGTCGCCATTTGCTGTCAGCCGGTGGCAAACGCTTGCGCCCAGTTTTAGTTTTGCTGGCAGCCCAGTTAGGTGATGCCAAGCGCGAAGAACTTATTCGTGCCGCCGTTGTGGTAGAACTTACCCACCTGGCAACGCTCTATCACGATGACGTGATGGACCGCGCGCCGATGCGCCGCGGCGTTCAAACAGCACACGAGGTGTGGGGCAATAACGTTGCCATTCTTACTGGCGACTTGCTTTTTGCCCGCGCATCGCAAATCGTTGCGCGACTCGGTGGCAAGGCGCTCACGCTTCAGGCCGACACATTTGAGCGCCTGTGCCTTGGCCAACTGCATGAAACCCTTGGCCCAACAGAAGGCCAGCGGGCGGTTGATCACTATATTCAGGTGCTCGCCGATAAAACGGGCTCGCTGCTAGCGGCATCAGCCGAACTCGGCATCGTCTATTCAGACGCGCCAGATGAATATCGCGAGCCACTTCGCAACTATGGCGAAAAGATTGGTGTCGCATTTCAGCTCATTGACGACGTCATCGACATCACATCAAACGAATCAGGCAAAACCCCTGGCACCGATTTGCGTGCAGGGGTTGCGACCATGCCAGTGCTTTTGTTGCGCGAGCAGGCAGCGTTGGGCGACCAAGCGGCAATCGACATTCTTGCGATAATTGACGGCGGGCTCGAAGATGACGCTCAACTTGCAAAGGCAGTTGCCGCAATCACTGATTACGGCGTAACCGAGCAGACCTATCAGATTGCAAAGACTTGGGCGGCAGATGCCGTGGCCGCTCTCGCCCCGCTGCCGGCCGGTTCAGTCAAAGAGGCGTTGCGTCTATTTGCCGAAGCCGTTGTCGACCGCGAACAATAGAGCCCGCACCAAAACGCAAGCAGAACTTATTTAGCCGACTAACAGAAAGTGCACCATGTCGAAACTTCGACTAGCCATCGTTGGGGCTGGCCCAGCCGGCATCTATGCAGCCGACCTAATCATTAAGGCCGAACGCGACTTTGACGTGTCTATCGATCTTTTCGATTTGCTGCCCGCCCCATACGGTCTGGTTCGTTATGGCGTAGCGCCAGATCACCCGCGAATCAAGGGAATCATTCGAGCGCTCTATGAGGTGCTCGACCGCGGCGACATTAGGTTTTTTGGTAATGTCAAATACGGCGCCGACATCACGCTCGATGAACTCAAACAGCATTACAACGCAGTGATTTTTGCGACCGGTGCAATCAAAGATGCCGCGCTTAACATTCCTGGCGTCGAGCTCGATGGCAGTTATGGCGCCGCTGATTTCGTCAACTGGTATGACGCCCACCCAGACGTGCCTCGCACTTGGCCGCTTCTTGCCAAAGAAGTTGCGGTGATCGGCAACGGCAACGTGGCACTCGACGTTGCGCGCATTCTGGTCAAGCATCCTGAGCAACTTTTGTCGACAGATATTCCAGACAACGTTTATCAGGGGTTGCTTCAGTCACCCGTCACCGATGTGCATGTGTTTGGTCGTCGTGGCCCAGCACAGGTTAAGTTCACTCCGCTCGAATTGCGCGAGGCTCTCGAAATCGAAGGCGTCGACGCAATTGTTTATGACGAAGATTTCAAATACGACGAGGGTTCTCAGGCTCAGATCGATTCAAACAATCAGACCCGTGTGATGGTTAAGACTCTCGAAGGCGCGCGAGAACACCAACCAACCAACGCCACTCGTCGCCTTCACCTGCACTTTTTTAGCGCGCCAGTTGAAATCATCGGCGAGGCGGGCAAAGTCACCGGCCTCAAGATTGAACGCACCGAACTCGACGGCACAGGCAACGTGAAGCCAACCGGCGAGTTCAGAACTTTTGATGTGCAGGCCGCTTATCGCGCTGTCGGCTATTTCGGCAGCGAACTCACCCAGATTCCATTTGATGCAAAGCATGGCGTGATTACCAACCAAGCTGGGCGAGTGGTCGATGGCGAAGGCAAGCAAATCGCCGGAATCTATGCAACCGGCTGGATCAAGCGCGGCCCAGTGGGCCTAATTGGCCACACCAAGTCTGACGCACTAGAAACTATCGGCTGCATCATCGCCGATCGCGAAACGTGGTGGCAGCCAACCAACCCAGACGAACAAAGCGTCGTCGATTTGCTCAGCGCAAAAAATGTCAAGTTTGTTGGCTGGCCAGAATGGCTAAAGATCGATGCAGCCGAACGTGCACTCGGTGAGGCCGAGGGGCGCGAACGCATCAAGCTTGTCGACCGACCAGATTTTATTGCCGCAGCCTTCAATGACTAGCAAGGCAACAACTCTCACACCTCAACGAGCCAAGCGTGCTCAGTTTGCGCTGCTGCTCACTTTCTTTATGCAGGGTTTCATCACCATCTCGCCCCTTCCTCGTATTCCAGAGTTCATCGCACTGCTGCACATCAACTTCACGGTTTGGGGGCTGATCACGGGTTTTAGCGTCGCCGGTGCACTGATCCCGCTTGCCTTTACAAACCAGCTGATCAACCGGCTAGGCACAACACCGATTATTCGGCTTTCGGTGCTTCTGCTTGTGCTGTGTCTGATCGCTCAGCCGCTCACCAATAATCCATGGATTTTCTTTGCAATTTATTCAACTCAAGCTTTTGCCTTGAGTGCATTTAACATCGCACTAAATGCCCAGTCGGTGATGTTTCAAAAGAAGCTCGGCAAAGTGATTTTGGGTGGATTGCACGGCGCCTGGTCGATTGGTGCGGCATTGTCTTCTGCTTTCACCGGCGCGATTGCCAAGATTGTCAGCCTTCAGTCGCAGATGCTTTTCGTGCCGCTGGTTGGTCTGGTGGTTTTGCTTTGGGCTTGCACGCAGATGCTGCAGCCAAGCGAAGACGGCCATGCTTTTGAGCGTCCAGATAAAGCAAACAAGATCGGGTTGCTAAAGACTCCACGATATTTGTTGTTGCTGGTTGCCGGTTTGATTGCTGGCATGTTCCCCGAACTTGTGGTGATGGACTGGAGCGCCGTCTATTCAAAGACGATTCTGCACCTCGATAAAAATCAGGCCGCACTGCCTTATACGCTTTTTGTGATGGCGATGATTGCCGGTCGATTTAGCGTGGCTAAGTTGGCCAATGGTCGACACCTATCGAGGGTCTCGCAGGCCGGCGGTCTGTTTGGTGCGGCAGCCATGGCATTGGCTATTGCGGGCTCGTCAATCTTGGCCCCGAGCAATAACCAATTGGCACTGTCAGTGCTCTGCGTGTTTTTTGTGGTGGCCGGTTTTGGCATCGCTTCGATGGTGCCAAGTTATTACAGCGCGGCAGGGCACATCACCGGCATGACAACGGCTCAGGCGCTCAGCCGAATGAGCCTGATTAACTCGACACTAATTATCGGCTTCAAGTTTGCGATGGGCGCACTAGCCGATGGCATTGGGTTATCGTTGGCTTTCGTTTTTCCGATTGCACTGTTTGCGGCCGCCGGTGTGATCAGCGGTCTAGTTGCCAGCCGCGCCGAAAAGATTCAGGCCCGCAAGGCTGTCTAAAGCCCGAGCTATCTAAAGCCCCAATTACCTAAAATTAGTGAACTGAATGTCGATGTCGAGTTCAGTTGATTTGAGCAACGCAATAACTTCTTGCAGGTCGTCGCGACTTTTGCTAACCACACGCAATTCATCACCTTGGATGTTTGCCTTGACGCTCTTTGGCCCTTGCTCACGAATGATTGCCGAAATCTTTTTGGCCTCTGGCTGTTCGATGCCGTCCTTCAGGCTAGCTTCGATGCGAAACTCTTTGCCCGATGGGTATGGCTTGCCGTCGTCGAGACTCTTTAGCGAGATGCCGCGCTTAACCAACTTGCTCTGAAAAACATCTAGCACTGCCTTTACACGTTCTTCGCTGTTGGCTTTCATCAGAATCTTGTCGCCAGACCAATCGATCTCTGCGCCTACACCTTTAAAGTCATAGCGCTGTTCGATTTCTTTTTGCGCCTGGTTTAGGGCGTTTGACGCCTCTTGCTTGTCAACTTTGCTTACGATGTCGAATGATGAATCAGCCATAGCCATAAGTTTAGGCTGGCGGGCACTTAGTTTGAGCGCAGCCTGCTGGTGCTGCCGCGCACAACCAAATCTATTGGCCACTTTGTCACTTGAGGCAACGAAACTTCGCCTTCGCCGTCGAGCACCTCAAGCAGCATTCGCACCAAGGCCTTGCCTTGGCCGCGCACATCCTGGCTTACTGTGGTCAAGTTAAAAAAGCTAGACATGTCGTGATTGTCGATGCCAACAACCGAAAGGTCTTCTGGCACTCGCAACCCAAGATCTTTGGCAGCCATGATTGCCCCGAAGGCAAGTTCGTCAGTCGAGGTCACAATCGCGGTCGGCGCATTTCGCGGGTCGCCGAGCAGTTGCTTCGCAGCGGCATAACCTTCGGCAATTGAGTGGGTGTTGGTTGGCTTGAACCATGCATCACGAAACTTGACTCCGGCTGAAACAAGCGCTTCTTCGTAACCGATTCTGCGTTGGTTGGGCACCTTGAAAAGGTGCGAATCTTTTTCGACCTGACCAACCATGCCGATGTCACGGTGCCCAAGGCTGATTAGATGCTCGGTCGCCAGGCGACCAGCTGCCACGTCATCGATTGCAAGAGAATACGAACCGGCAATCGGCCCGCCGATGCCGAGCACCGGTTTGCTCACATTGCTAAGCGCTTCGAGTTCACTCTCGGTCAACTTAACCGCCACAGCCAAAACAGCATCAACTCGCTTGCGCGGCAAAAGCTTGGTGAACACCGCATCGCGCGTGCCACCGGTGCCATGCAAGTTATATAGCGTCAGGTCATAACCTGCATCGACTAGGTCACGTTCAATTTCGTCGAGCACGGTCGAGAAAAACCAGCGATCGATGAATGGCATCACGACGCCAATGTTTCTGGTGCGACCTGTCACCAGCGTATAAGCCGTGGCCGAGGGCACGTATCCCAGTTGGTTTGCGAATTTTTTAACTAGCTCAATTGTTTTGGCCGACACGTTGGGGCTGTCGTTGAGAGCGCGCGAAACAGTTGCCGTTGAAACACCAGCGGCCCGTGCAACATCAACAATGCCAACCATGCAACAAGCCCTCTTTTTCAATAAAACTGCAAATCCTTTACATGCTACTTGGCTTTGCTCTTAGGCGCCTAAGCGCCAAGGCCCGCCCGACTAGCCAAGCCCGCATCAGGCTGCAACAAACCGATTAGCGCCAGCCCGCAAGAATCAGGTAATCTAGACGAGCGCATCCGCTCAGCTGAATACAGGTGGCCGGGGGCGTACTGGCTAGTTACCCAAGCGGCCAAAGGGATCTGACTGTAAATCAGCCGTCTCAGACTTCGGGGGTTCGAATCCCTCACTAGCCACCAAAAGAGAAAAGGGACCGCCGAGAGGTGGCCCCTTTTCTCTTGCGTCTAGCTCGGGGCCTTCAGCTTTATTTATAGGCAGGCATGCGGTTTGGGGCTTTATGAGCCAAATCACTCGTCGAATTGCCAAATACCATTGGTCTAGTGAGCACCCACCAAATCAGTTATCCGGCAGATCTGCCGGTTAGTGCTCTTCGCAGTGAGATTCTTGAGGCGATCAAGAGCAATCAGGTGGTTGTTATTGCTGGCGCGACGGGTTCGGGCAAAACCACCCAGATACCCAAAATGTGCCTCGAGTTGGGGCGCTCAAGCATCGCTCATACTCAGCCAAGACGCATCGCGGCTAGAGCTGTGGCCGAACGCATTGCCGAAGAACTAAAGACCGAACTCGGCGATCTTGTCGGCTATCAGGTTAGGTTCACCGATAAGTCGAGCGCAAAAACAAAAATCAAAGTGATGACCGATGGCATCTTGCTCAACGCAATGCAGCGAAACAAAAAGCTCGAACAATACGACACCATCATCATCGACGAGGCTCACGAACGAAGCCTCAACATCGATTTCTTGCTGGGCTATCTGAAACAAATCTTGCCAAAGCGTCCAGATCTAAAAGTCATCATCACGTCAGCAACTATCGACCCTGGGTCATTCAGCAAGTTTTTCAATGATGCGCCAATCATCGAAGCATCTGGGCGCACGTTCCCGATAGAGATTCGCTATCGCCCGATCAATCAAGACGAAGAAGAAAACCCAGACCCCGACGCCGTCAC
>CAINTU010000215.1 GCA_903853515.1 uncultured Micrococcales bacterium
AGTTTGCTATGTTGATGGCACGCAATGCAGAGGCTGACTTGCTAACAGTCTCTGCAAACTCACTCTCTGGAATCGAATCTAGAACGATTCCAGCACCAGCCTGCACGTGAGCTACACCGTCACGCACGAATGCGCTTCGAATAGCAATTGCGAGATCGGCGTTGCCACCGAAATCGAAATAACCAACGACACCGCCATAGAGACCGCGACTGCTCGGCTCGAGCTGCGTGATTATCTCTAGAGCCCTTGGCTTAGGTGCGCCTGAAAGTGTGCCCGCCGGAAAAGTTGCCTTGAAAACGTCAACGCTCGAGCATTCTTTGCGAACCTGACCTTCGACGCTTGAAACCAAGTGCATTATGTGGCTGAAGCGCTCAATCGCCATAAATTCAGTAACAGCAACCGTTTCTGCCTCGCAGACCTTGAGAAGGTCATTTCGCGCAAGGTCTACCAACATCAGGTGCTCTGCGCGTTCCTTGGGGTCAGCCAAAAGTTCAGTCGCATTTGCAGAATCGATTTCTGCGTTGGCAGAGCGCGGCCTTGAACCAGCAATCGGGTGCATTGTCGCGGTGCCGTTTTGAATCTTAACCAACGCTTCAGGCGAAGATCCAACGAAAGAAAACGGCCCAGTTTCATCTTCGAAATTAAGCAGATACATATAGGGGGAAGGATTCAAAGCCCTTAGTGCTCGATAGATATCGATTGGTGCTGCCTTGGTTGCTAGGTCAAATCTCTGTGAGAGCACCACTTGGAAAACATCGCCAACGCGAACGTGTTCTTTGGCTGCGAGTATCGAATCGATAAATGCAGGCTTCGTCATTCGGCTTACGGCTGCAAGGTCGTGGTCAGATTCACGCTCTGAAATCGCCGGCCTCGCATTCGAAGAAAGTTTGGTCTGTAATTCCTCAATCGCGGTCAACGCCGCAAGATAAAGATCTTCGGCATTGAATTGCTCTTCAACATAGCAATTAGCAACGAGAAGAAGTTCGCTTGTTTCGTGGTCAAAAATGACCAATTCAGAAACTTGCATCATGCACATTGTTGGGGCTTCAAAATCTTTGCCTTTTTGCATTGGCAGGCTCTCGATTTCTCGAATGAGTTCCCAGCCCATGGCACCGACCATGCCAGAGACCAGTGGAGGCAAACCATCGATGCGGGTTGCTTGCCACTTTTGTTGAATCAGTTGAAGCGCGTCTAATGCCTTCTCGGGCAATACTGCTGCATCTGGTAAGGGCTGCTTTTCTGAAACCCAGCGAACTCGATCGTGCTGCTGCAACAATACGCCGCGTGATTCGACACCAACAAAGCTGTAACGTGACCAGATGCCATTCTCTGCTGACTCGAGCAAAAACGAATACTTGCCATCGGCTAACTTCTCATAAGTGGCAAGAGGTGTTTCACCACCGTTGAAAAGGGTTTTAATAACTGGGATAACCTGCCCTGGTGCCGCGAGTTTCGTGAAAGCTTCTAAGCTCAGATTTATGCCCGTTGTCTTCACAAGACATCCTTGGCGCTTTGGTGATTTTCGAAGCAGCTGTGGGCTCCCGTGTGACAGGCGGGGCCATGCTCTAATACGGTGACCAGCAGCGTGTCTGCATCGCAATCAGTCGAGATGCTAACGATGTCTTGAAAATTTGAGCTCGTTGCACCCTTGTGCCATAACTCATTTCGGCTTCTCGACCAGAAGACAGTCTGTCTTGATTGCAAACTTGCTGCTAGCGATTCACGGTTCATGTAGGCCATCATCAAGACTCGGTTATCTCTGGCCGACTGAACTATTGCAGGTACTAGGCCGTCAGAATCAAACCTAATTGAATCGATATCGATGTTCATAGCCTCACCTCAAAGCCTGCCTCTTTGAGTTGAAATTTTACAGTTTCTATTGAGATCGCTTTTGAATGGAAGACTGACGCCGCTAATAAAGCATCTGCGCCCGCATAAGCGGCCTGCACGAAGTGCTCTGGTTTACCAGCGCCACCACTGGCGATAATAGGCACTTCGCTGATTTTTCTGACTGCCTCAATTAGCTCGAGATCAAAGCCCGACTTTGTGCCATCAGCATCGATGCTATTGATCAACAGCTCACCTGCCCCGCTATCGATGACTTTTCTAACAAAGTCAAACGCGTCGACGCCCGTCAGCTGCCTGCCGCCATGCGTGGTTACTTCAAAGCCTGAACTTGTTGCGTTGCCGCGCTTGATATCGAGCGAGATCACAACCACCTGAGACCCAAACTCATTTGCGATTTTGTTTACTAATTCAGAATCGTGCACCGCCGCCGATCCGACGCTCACCTTGTCGGCACCTGCTTGCAAGAGTTGGCCGACTTGATCGCTGGATCTAATTCCGCCGCCAACCGTTAATGGAACGAATAGCTTCTCGGCGCAAGCGGTCGCGACTTGAATTATTGCCCCGCGGTTTTCAATCGTCGCCGACACATCTAAGAATGTCAGTTCGTCAGCGCCTTCAACAAAGTAGCGAGAGGCGAGCTCTATAGGATCGCCGATGTCTGCGAGTCCCTCAAAATTTATTCCTTTCACTACCCTGCCGTTGTCAACGTCAAGGCACGGAATGACTCTGATTGCTAATGGCATCGGCTAGATTCTTGCTGCATGAATCGCACTCACCAAGATCGCTCGCGCACCAAGTTGATAGAGCTCATCCATTTTTTGATTGGTGAGACCACGCTCGACAAGTGCCCGCACAGCAACCCAGCCGGCATCTTTAGTCGGCGAAACTGTTGGCGACTCGATTCCTGGAGTGATTTCGGCGGCCGCCTCTACTAGTTCGACTGGACAGTCGTAGTCAAAAATCACGTATTGTCTAGCAACAACGACCCCGCGAAGCCGCTGCAAAATCGTTTGGGTTTTAGCCGAACTGCCTGGTGCCGCAATCAACTGTGCTGATGACTCGAGCATGACCTCGCCAAAGATCTCTAGCCCGGCTAGCCGAAGCGTCGTGCCAGTTGAGACCACGTCGGCAACGGCGTCAGCAACGCCCAATTGCACAGCAGACTCAACCGCCCCATCGAGCTGCACAAGGTGCACATTAATCTGTTGCCTCTGCAAATAGTCTTCAACTAGGTGTGGGTAGGCTGTCGCAACCCGAAGCCCTTGCAGGTCAGACAACTTTTGGAATCTGCCCATCGGCCCAGCAAATCTGAATGTTGAATGGCCGAAAGCAAGATCTGCAACTTGAACAGCTTTCGACCTCGAATCGAGCAAGAGATCTAGACCGGTTATGCCTGCGTCGAGCGCGCCCTCGCCTACAT
>CAINTU010000216.1 GCA_903853515.1 uncultured Micrococcales bacterium
CAAGATCAAACGGTGACGGTTACTTTTGCAATTCGCGCTGGCTCGGTTGCCGGCCACGACGTGACCGGCGTGCGAATGCTGGCCTGGACGACAACCCCCTGGACCCTGCCAACAAACTTTGCCTTGGCAGTTGGCCCAAAGATTGATTACTCGGTTTTGCCTGCCGGCCCTAATGGTGCAGCCGATGGTGGCACTGCAATCGACGCTAATGGTGTCGCCACAAGATATCTGCTCGCGACTTCACTTGTTGGTGGCTATGCCAAAGACCTTGGCTATGAAGATGCCGAGGCAGCAAAAGCTGCAATCGAATTCACAGTGCCAGGTGCAGACCTAGCGGGGCTTCGCTATGAGCGCGTTTTCGATTATTACGCTGACGACACTAAATACGATGTGGCTAACGCTTGGCAAGTGATTCTCGGCGATTACGTTGCAGACAACGAGGGCACCGGCATCGTGCACCAAGCGCCGGCTTATGGTGAAGATGACCAAAAACTTTGTGAGGCAGCGGGCATCCCTGTTTATGTTTCGGTTAATGAGCGCGGCGAGTTCAACCAGGTCATCACCGACTTTGTTGGCCAACACGTTTTTGAAGCCAACAAGCCAATCACTCAGCGACTTAAAGCTGATGGCCGCCTGCTGCGTCAAGCCAGCTATAACCACCCATACCCGCACTGCTATCGATGCAAGAACCCGCTTATTTATAAGGCGGTGTCATCGTGGTTTGTTGAAGTTACCAAGATTAAAGATCGCATGGTCGAACTCAACGAACAGATTAATTGGGTGCCTGAGCACACCAAGCATGGCTCGTTTGGCAAATGGATTGAAAACGCGCGCGACTGGGCGATTAGTCGCAACCGTTTTTGGGGCGCACCGATTCCGGTGTGGAAGTCGGATGACCCGAACTTTGACCGCATCGATGTCTATGGTTCGCTAGACGAAATCGAGCGCGACTTTGGCGTGCGTCTCGACGATTTTCACCGCCCAACAATTGACAATCTAACTCGACCAAATCCAGATGACCCAAGTGGTGGCTCGACTATGCGTCGTGTGCCAGAGGTGCTTGACTGCTGGTTCGAGTCTGGCTCGATGCCGTTCGCACAGGTGCACTACCCATTTGAGAACAACGAGTGGTTCGAGAGCCATAATCCTGGCGACTATATCGTTGAATACAACGGCCAAACCCGTGGCTGGTTTTATACCCTGCACGTGCTTTCGACTGCATTGTTTGATCGCCCGGCTTTCAAGACCGCGGTTTCGCACGGCATTGTGCTTGGCTCTGATGGTCAAAAAATGTCGAAGTCGTTGCGCAATTATCCTGACGTCAACGAGGTCTTTGACCGCGATGGTTCTGATGCGATGCGCTGGTTCTTGCTTTCGTCGCCAATTTTGCGCGGCGGCACCATGTCAGTCACCGAGCAAGGCATTCGTGAAGGCGTTCGCCAGTTTGCGTTGCCATTGTGGAACACTTGGTATTTCTTCTCGCTCTATGCAAACGCGGCCGGGCTAGAGGCAAAATTTGATTTGAGCAGCACCGATGTGCTCGACCGCTATCTGCTCGCCAAACTTCGAGACCTAATTGCAGGTGTTGAAGCCGACATGGATTCGTTTGACACTTTTGGTGCAGCCGCAAGACTGCGCGATTTCGCCGATGTTTTGACCAACTGGTATGTGCGTCGTTCGCGCTCGCGTTTCTGGGCTGGCGACCAAGCGGCATTCAACACATTGTTTGTTGTGCTCGATTTGCTGTGTCGAACCGCTGCG
>CAINTU010000217.1 GCA_903853515.1 uncultured Micrococcales bacterium
CTACCAACTGAGCTATCCAGCCTCAACCTAAATTAAGGCTGAGCGATATTTTTATCGCAGCGATCCTGACGAGACTTGAACTCGCGACCTCCGCCGTGACAGGGCGGCGCGCTAACCAACTGCGCTACAGGACCTTAAGTACTTTGAACACCAACGCCTACGTGACCCCAACGGGATTCGAACCCGTGCTACTGCCGTGAAAGGGCAGCGTCCTAGGCCACTAAACGATGGGGCCTACAAAGCGTGGAGCTTCATAGCACCAGGGGTCAAGATTACCTGCCCATAGCCCATTTGTGCAACCCGAGAAAATGATTGGCTGCGCACAGCCTTCGGGGTTGGCACAGGTCGCGATGTTAGTTTTGGGTTAGATATTCGATTTATTGGGGCAAGGATGGCTATGCGCGCGAAGGGTTCTCGCTTAAAGCGGGGCCTTGGCGCGCTCGTTGCCGGCGCACTGTTGCTCGGCGCCTTCGGCGGTTTGGTCGCAGCAGATGCAAAGCCAAAGCCAAACTACCCTTCTTGGACTGACGTTAACAACGCGAAGAAATCCGTGGCTAAAAAGAAAGCCATGATCGCAAAGTTGCACAAAGTGATTGTCAGTTTGACTGTGCAACAAATTGGTCTAGAAAAAATCGCCATGGCCAAAGAAGAGAAATATAACCAGGCCAAAAATATTGAAGACGCGATGCGCGCCAAGGTCGCGGTGTTAACCAAGAAAGCCAAACTCGCTGCCGCTCAAGCCGACCAGGCCAACACCCAATTGGGTGAGATTGCAAGCCAGATGTATCGCAACGGCACCCTTGGCACTTCGATGAATCTATTTTTGAATGCATCAAACGCCGGCAACCTTTTATATAAGCTCGGCATGCAAGAGCAGCTGGCTGGGCAAGCAAACACGATTTATAAGCGCGCTATTCAGCGCCAGAATTACGCAAATGCCATCAAGGCGCAGTTGGTTGTTGCCACTCAAGAATTGGCTGTCAAAACTGCTGCCGCCGAAGACGCCCTTGCCCAAGCCCAGGCCGCGGCAGATGCACTAACTGCCAAGGTCAACGAACAAAAGGCGTTGAACCAAACTTTCACATCTCAACTCGCCTCGCTAGAGCACACGGCATCGACGTTAGAGCAGCAACGAATCGAAGGCCTGATCGAAGAAGCTCGCCAGCAAAATGGCACCGGGCCGATTGAAGAGCCTTCGCTTTATGACGTTGGTCCGCCAGACACTGCCAAGGTCGAAAAGATGATTGCCTATGCCAGCCAGCAGTTGGGTAAGCCCTATGTCTTGGGCGGCATGGGCCCACGCGTGTGGGACTGCTCAGGCATCACCAAAGCCGCCTATGCGAGCGTAGGCATCTATATCGGCACCCATTCGGCAACAAACCAATTCAGAACCTTGGCGCAAGAACGCAAGTTAGTGCCACTGCGTGAAGCTCAGCGCGGTGACCTAATGTGGTACACCTTCACCCAAAACCAATTCGACGGCGATAAATATCACGTGGTGATTTATTTGGGCAAATCAGCTGATGGCACAGACATGATTCTTGAAGCTGCCAACCCACTTCGACCGGTTCGAATTCACTATTTATATCACGGTGATCTATTTGGCTATGCCGGCAGACCTACCGCATAAAGCGCGTTTGGCCGCTAGGCAAAAAAATTCGCTCAAGACAAATCTTGAGCGAATTTTTTTTAGCTAAATCTTTAGTGCGAACCCTCGGCCTTGAAACGCTCGATCGACTCGTCGATTAGCTTTTGCGCAGCTTCGCGGCCAGCCCAAGTGCCAACCTTGACCCACTTGCCTGGTTCAAGGTCTTTATAGTGAGTGAAGAAGTGCTCGATCTCATCCTTGGTTTGCAGAGGCACGTCGTTGATGTCTTGAATGTGAGCCCAACGCTTGTCTTTGACTGGCACACACAGGATTTTTTCGTCGATGCCGCCATCGTCTTCCATCGGCAAAACACCGACCGGGCGAACCTCGACGACTACGCCTGGGAACACAGGGAACTCGAGCAAAACCAAAGCGTCAAGCGGGTCGCCGTCGCCGCCCAAAGTGTTGTCGAAATAGCCGTAATCGACCGGGTAAACAAAAGGTGTGAAAAGCACGCGGTCGAGGCGAATGCGGCCAGACTCGTGGTCAACCTCATATTTGTTGCGGCTGCCGCGCGGAATCTCGATGATGGCGTCAATAGACATGGGGCTCCTAAATAGGCTTGTGCTTACAAGATTACTAACAAGGATTTGCCCCCATGCCTAATCGTCCACGACTGACCCCGGCCATCGCCGATGTGCGTCGCGCCGTGCGCGCAGGTTTCGATGGGGCAGGGCTGGCTGCAGGCGATTTAGTTTTGGTGGCTGTTTCTGGTGGCGCCGATTCGCTTGCGCTGGCTGCGGCGATCGCGTTTGAAGGGCCGCGCGCTAACTTGCGCATCGCGGCAGCGATTATCGACCACGGCTTGCAAGAGGTGACGGCCAGCGTCGCTGCGGCGACTGCCGAAACTTTGCACGCTCTTGGCTTCGAAAAAGTTGTGATTCGTCGAGTGCAGGTTGATGGCACAAACGAGGCAGCGGCAAGAGACGCTCGGTTTGCGGCGCTAGACCAAATCGCACTCGATAACTCCGCCAAAACCATCGCCTTTGGCCACACGCTAAACGATCAGGCAGAACAGGTTTTGTTGGGGTTAGCTAGAGGCAGCGGCACGCGCTCGCTTGCCGGCATCGCAACGCTTTCACGCAACCAGCAAAACCCGCACACCTACCTTCGCCCACTGTTATCAATTGAGCGCAAAACGACAGAAAGTTTTTGCATCGACAGCGGCCTCGAATTTTGGGTGGATCCACACAATTCAGATGAGAAATACGCCCGAGTGCGAGTGCGCCAAAACATTTTGCCTCTGCTTGAATCAGAACTTGGCCCAGGGCTAACGCAGGCCCTCGCGCGCACAGCTGAACTCGCTCGAGAAGACGCTGACTATCTCGACCAAGTTGCCAGCGCGCTCTTTGCGCAGATCGCCAAATTGCACGCTACGGCAATTGAGCTGGCTGTTGACCAACTGGTCGAGTTGCCGGCAGCGCTGCAAAATCGGGTGCTGCACCAAACGCTAACAACTCTCGGGGCCGAGCCAGCGCGGGTGCATATCGAAGAAATAAAACAACTAATCGAAAAC
>CAINTU010000218.1 GCA_903853515.1 uncultured Micrococcales bacterium
CTCGTCATAGCGCAAAGCCTTCGATGCTGCCGCTGCAGAAGCTGCCGCGCCAAAGAAGCGCAAGGTTGCTTCAAAGGCCTCAGCAAAATCGGCACCCAAGCCAGCCGCTAAGTCTTCGGCGCGCAAAAAGTCGAACGATAAATAAAACCCCATGGATTCTTCACGTATCGAGGCTGCTGTTACCGAATTGCTTTTGGCAATCGGTGAAGACCCGACTCGTGAAGAACTTTTGGCAACACCCAAAAAAGTTGCTGAAGCTTATGCGGGTTTCTTCGCCGGCATCGGCGTAGACCCTTTGAGCGCGCTTGGCGAAACCTTGCATGCCGAACGCACCGACCTGGTCTTGCTAAAAGACATCGAGCTAGTTTCAATCTGCGAGCATCACCTGCTGCCGTTCACTGGCGTCGCACATATCGGCTATTTGCCGACCGATCGCGTGATTGGTCTTGGCCGGTTGCCGCGCTTGGTCGAAATTTTGGCGAGCCGACCTCAGCTGCAAGAGAACTTGACCGCCCAGATCGCAGATGCGCTTGAGTCGGCTCTCGGCACGCAGGGCGTGGTGGTGGTTATCGAAGCTAGGCACCATTGCGTGGCTTCGCGTGGTGCGCGTCAGCCGGCTGCCGAGACTGTCACGGTTGCCACGCGCGGCGTCTATGCCGAGGCAGCTTCGCGTGCCGAGGTCATGGCGCTGATCGCAAAATAGCTTTGCCGAATTTTTGACGAGAGAGTCGAACTTTGAAAACTTTTTCTGCGCCACTGATTATGGGCGTTTTGAATTTGACCCCAGATTCGTTTAGCGACGGCGGCCTGCACAATTCGCTTGACGCAGCTCTTGACCACGCGAAGTTGCTCGCGATTTCTGGCGCACAGATCATCGACGTTGGGGGCGAATCGACCAGGCCTGGGGCCAGTCGGGTTAGTGCTGCCGATGAGCAAATCCGTGTGATTGAAATTATTCGGGCAATCAAGATTGCTGAACCTGGTGTGCGAATCTCTATCGACACTATGAATGCATCGACGGCTGAACTGGCAATAGCTGCTGGCGCCGAAATCATTAACGATGTTTCTGGTGGCAAGAATGATCCACAGATTTTCGCGGTTGCAGCACACACCGGCGCAATTTTGATAATCAGCCATTGGCGCGGCCACGCAGATGCGATGAATCAGATGAACCAATACCAAGACATCGCAGCCGATGTTGCGCGCGAACTCGGTGAACAGATCGATGCTGCGATAGCTGCGGGCGTGAAGCGTGAACAAATAGTGATTGACCCTGGCCTTGGTTTTGCTAAAGACATGCAGCAAAACTGGCAGTTGGTGGCGCGCCTTGATGAACTCGAGAAACTGGGTTTGCCTATTTTGGTTGGCGCTTCGCGCAAGCGGTTCATCGCAGGTGCGCTTGATGGCACACTCGAGCCAACTTCAGAAATATCTTCGATTGCCCAAAACCCGATCAGCAATTCGCGGCGAGACGTGGCCGGTGCGGTGCTCACCGCACTGCTGCTGCAACGCAAACTTTGGGGCATTCGTGTGCACGATGTTTTGGCCACCGCCGACGCAATCGCCGTTGTGCGAGCCCTGCGCGAAGCAGAGACAAACACAGATAAGAATTGACCTATGCGCCACAAAATCAAAATCAAGGCTCTTCGCGTTTTTGCGCACCACGGAGTCTTCGATTTTGAGCGGCAAAATGGCCAAGATTTCTATGTCGACGCAACCGTTTGGCTAGACGGTGACCGCGCGGCCTTTAGCGACGACCTGACACACACCGCTCACTATGGTGACCTGGCCAAGGGCCTAGTCGAAATAGTTAAAGGCGAACCGGTTGACCTGCTTGAAACTCTCGCGCAGCGTCTGCTCGATTTTGCGCTGAACTTTGGCGCTGGTCTGGTCGAAAAAGCCAAGATCACTGTGCACAAACCGAACGCCCCGATTCCTTATGAATTCGAAGACGTCAGTGTGACTGTTAAAGCAAGACGAGAACAATAGATTGTCAAAGTCAGCCCCAATGGTCGAGGCGATTTTGGCAATCGGTGGCAACTTAGGCAACCGGCGCCAAAACATTATCGATGCCGCAGCCAGATTGCAGTTGACCAACGGCATAGACATTGTGGCGATATCGTCTTTAGTCGAATCGGCAGCGATGACCCAAGAAGGTCTTGATAACACCAAGCCCAAATATCTGAACGGCGTTATTCAGATTCACACCACGCTCAAACCAAAAGCTCTGCTCGAAGCAATTCGCGCTATCGAAACTGCAGGCGGACGGTTGCGAATTGAACGCTGGGGCAGTCGCACAATCGACATCGACATCATCACCTACGGCCGCGAATTGATTGACACTCGGTCACTCACGATTCCACACCCGCGAGCGCACGAAAGAGCTTTTGTGCTTGTGCCTTGGGCGGCTTTAAACCCCGATGCGGTGCTGCCTGGCTTTGGTCGCGTCTTTGACTTGGCAGAATCTATGCAACAGCAAGTTTGGCTGCCTTCACCCAAGGATGCGTAACGCATGAAACCCACTCGCATCAGAACACTGTTTGTTCTGGCTTTCGCCTCAGGATTCGCCGGCTATTTTTATCTGCAGTTCACCGTGCAGGCAGGCTTTCATCTGCCACTCACTAGCACGAGCTTTTCAATCTCGCTCGTGATCGCAGCAATAGCTGTTTTTGCATTGGCTAGACCAATCATGAAATACAAAACTGAACTCAAAAAATTCATCGAACAAAAAACGAAAACCGCACCAAAGCGAGTGGATCCCTTTTATGCGGTTCGAATTTTGGCTCTCGCGAAGGCCGCGAGTTTGGCTGCGAGCATTTTTGCCGGCTGGCAATTTGGAACCCTAGCGGGTCAACTGTTGCAACCAGTAGTGGCAAACGATTCACTTGCACCAACAATATTTGCTGCGGCAGCTTCGCTGGCACTCTTAGCTTGCGGGCTAATCGTTGAACAGATTTGCAAGTTGCCGGGCGGGTCAAACGACGGCGATAGTGCTGCCACCAAAAACACTCAACCTGAAGGCACTGCAGCATGAACACATCTCAAGCATCGCGATTGAGCGTCGGCGTTATCGGCGCTGGCCCGGTTGGTATTGCACTAGCTAAAGCACTTGCTGGCGCAGGGCACTTTTTGACCGGCATTTCGACAACCGACTCAAAGCGGGCAGAAACCGTGGCAGACCAGTTGCCGGGGCTCGATATCAAAGATATCGAAAGTGTCATTCGCGAGAGCGAACTGGTTGTCTTGGCGATTCCGGCGGCCCAAATCGAACCTCTGGTAATGGGGCTCTCTAAGTTAGGGGCGTTCAAACCGGGTCAAATCGTTTTGCACACGGCAGCGGCCCACGGCATCGATGTGCTCGCCCCCGCCGCAACCACAGGGGCCATAACCATGGCCCTGCACCCAGCACTCAAGTTCTCAGGGCTCAGTGCAATCGATGGCGCCAGACTGCGCGACTGTTTCTTTGCCGTTGACGCGAGCCCAGCGGTGATGCCGATTGCCCAAGCCCTCGTTATCGAGATGGGTGGTGAGCCACTTGTTGTGCCTGGCCCAAAGCGTGC